>CAXNNF010000047.1:0-7265 GCA_964203455.1 Bacteroidia bacterium | reverse complement strand
ATCTGATTACTTCAGATCCAGTAAAGTACTGGGATGAAATTCGAGAATCGGGAATCGATGCCATTGTTATCCAATTGGAAGCACTTCATTCTACCCTTATCATTCCCGAAGATATGCGTGGAAAAGTAGGTTTGGCGATTTTAGCCACAAGTTCACCGGAACTTTTCAAACCTTACGAAAAAGTAGCTTCGAGTTTGTTAATCATGACCACAACTCCCGGATACAGTGGTGGGAAATTTCAAAAAGAGCAGTTTGCCAACATCATGCGATTTCGATTTATGTATCCGAAAGTTCCGCTTATTGTTGATGGTGGTGTAACGGCCGAAATTTCATCGGTTTTAACCTTTATGGGAATTCCACAAGTTGTATCGGGATCTTATTTATTTTCTGCTGAAACCGTATTTGAAACTGTTTCTAAACTTCGCGATAAACCCATTGTTAAATGGTTGGTTAGTGATATTTCGCTCTCTGAACCTAAATTACTTCAGGACTTTTCATTACGATTACCCGAAACAGTTACCTTTATAAATCAAGATGCTCATTGCGAAACAATCGAATTGCCTGATCATTGGTTAAATGCAATTGGTGGAAAATCGGTTGCCATGCAGTTCGGACCATTTCCTATTGTTTGGGTGGATGAACGACTGGATGCCG
The DNA here is from genome assembly GCA_964203455.1 of Bacteroidia bacterium. GTDB lineage: Bacteria > Bacteroidota > Bacteroidia > M30B66 > M30B66 > CALQRR01. The sequence continues at coordinate 6,611 of CAXNNF010000047.1, read as the reverse complement.
ATGCTTTCCGAATACAACTTAGCAACTTATCTGAACAACCTCATTTAGCTATTACAATTGACCAAAACAATGACGTTTCCGGTTTTATTTGCTTAGCCAATTTCTAAAAATTATGATTCTTCATCTTTCTAAATCGCTCAGTTCCGATCAAATTAATGAATTTGCTTTGAGGCATCAAGCGGTTCATTATACCAACAACGAACATGTTGTTTTCGTTTTGCCTTCTGCTGTAAAAGACGTACCTGAAGAATTGAAATCCTTCACACAAGATTCATGGGCAAGCGATTCCGATATTCAATTGTCATCCAAATCTTATCGCAACAATGTGCGCGAGGTTGCTTGGGGAAAAACTCGCATTGGAGGTAATACGCAATCAACGGTTATGATTGCTGGACCTTGTTCTGTTGAATCGGAAGAACAATTGGAAGTAACAGCTGATTTGCTTAACGAAATGAACATTGTGAACATGCGTGCGGGTGCATTTAAACCACGCACATCTCCGTATTCTTTTCAAGGTATGGGTGAAGATGGATTGAAGTTGCTTGCAAAAATGCGCGAGAAATACGGATTTTCAATTGTTACTGAAGTGCGCGATGCAACCAACGTTGAAGCAATTATTGAGTATGCAGATGTTATTCAAATTGGTGCGAAATCGATGTACGATCATGGGGTGCTTCGTCGTTGCGGAAAAGCCAACAAGCCAGTTCTCTTGAAACGCGGATTTGGTTCAACTTTACAGGAATTTGTGCAATGTGCCGAATTCATTTTGTCGGGTGGTAATGAACAGGTGATGCTCTGCGAGCGCGGCATTCGAACATTCGAAACGAAGACTCGTTTTACACTCGATTTATGTGGCGTATCCTATTTAAAGGAATACACAAACTTGCCTGTCATTTTGGATCCAAGTCATGCCATGGGTTATGCTTACGGTGTTGCTGATTTGTCTCGCGCTTGCGTTGCCATGGGCATCGATGGTTTATTGGTTGAAACGCACCCCAATCCTCAATTGGCAAAATCGGATGCTTCTCAACAACTCAATCATGAGGAATTTCGTGCGTTGATTAAAACACTCAACCCAATTGCAAACGCTGTTGGTAGAAAGATGGTCTGATGGAATTACTCAAGAAAAACATATATTTTCTGCTTAGTGAGAATTCTGGAGCACAGCTTTCTTCGGAACTCCGAATTGCTTTAGATCACTATGTAAATTCAGAATCTACGCTAATTGATCCAAACCTTTTAAAACAGCTTTCCGATCAAACGGCTTGGTTAATCGATACCCTGCTTTTGGAAGAAATCGAATTGCGCTCTAAAGTTCCTGCAGATATTAAAATGTTGATTTTCGATGTGGATGGTGTCATGACAGATGCCGGAATGTATTACAGCGAATCGGGCGAAGAATCTAAACGTTTCAATTCGCGCGATGGTCTCGCCATTCGGAACTTAAATAAACTCGGATGGAAGACGGGAATTATTAGCCACGGAATCAATATTAATCTCATAAAACGCAGAGCTGATTTATTGGGAATTTCGCATGTTTATGCGGGCAATCGTCCTAAATCAGATGTATTGGCAGAATGGTGCAATGATTTAAATTTAAGTTTCTCTCAAATTGCATTTATTGGCGATGACATCAACGATCTTCCGATTATTCGCGTCGTTGGTTTTTCTGCTTGTCCTGCCGATGCGCTCAATGCGGTTAAGAAAGAAGTGAATATGGTTCTTTCTTCGCGTGGCGGCGATGGTGCAATTCGCGAGTGGATTGATCGCTGTTTTCTAAATGAACTTCATTCTTGAAATCAATACTTTTTTATTAAAATATTCAATTACGAACACGCATGTTATTAAAAAACGACCTTTTATTGCGAGCGGCACGCGGCGAAAAAACGGAAAGAACTCCGGTTTGGTTAATGCGTCAAGCAGGACGGATTTTACCCGAATACAGAGAAGTTCGTTCACGCGTGAGTGGTTTTATTGAGCTAGTAGAAACTCCCGAATTGGCTGCTGAAGTGACCATTCAGCCAGTTGATATTTTGGGTGTTGATGCAGCAATTATTTTCTCCGATATCTTGGTTATTCCCCAAGCAATGGGTTGCCCGTATCAAATGATCGAGCAGAAAGGACCTTGGTTCGAACAAACAATCCGAACCGAATCGGACTTTAAATCATTGCATATTGCCGATCCTGAAATCGATTTGGCTTTCGTACTTGACGCCATTCGTTTAACCAAACGTGAATTAAACGGACGTGTTCCTTTAATTGGATTTGCCGGCGCTCCTTGGACTATTTTCGCATACATGACCGAGGGTTCTGGTTCTAAAACATTCTCTGTTGCGCGTAAAATGCTTTACACAGAACCTGCTTTTTCGCATCGCTTGCTCGAAATGATTACAACAAGCACCATTGCATATTTAAAAGCTCAGGTTCAAGCAGGAGCAGATCTCATTCAGATTTTCGATTCATGGGCAGGCATATTATCTCCCGAACAATACGAAGAATTTTCACTGCCATACATCAGCCGAATCTGTGATGAAATTCCGGAAGTGCCCGTTACCGTTTTTGCCAAAGGTGCTTTTTTCGCAAGACAGCAAATGAGCAAATTATCGTGTCAAACTATCGGTCTCGATTGGAATATGGACATCGCCGAATCAAGAGCGCTCATCGGCCCCGATAAAACTCTGCAAGGCAATATGGATCCATGTTTACTTTATAGTTCACATGATACAATTCGTAATGCAACAGAGAATATGCTAAAGGAATTCGGTCCTGACCGACACATTGCCAATTTGGGCCATGGATTATATCCAGATACCAATCCAGAAGCCGTAAAGGTTTTTGTGGATACGGTGAAGAATTTTAAGCATGCTATATAGCTAATTAATTAGCTTTATGTTAATTTTACAAAGTTTTGAATCCCATTAGCTCCGATAGTCTTGTTATAATTCCAACATACAACGAACGTGAAAACGTTGAACGTATGATTCGGAAAGTTATGTCCTTAGACAAGGGCTTTCACTTGCTTATTATCGATGATGGGTCCCCTGATGGAACTGCAAGTATTATTCATGGCTTATTATCTGAATTTACTGGTAGACTTTTCATTGAAGAACGCAAAGGGAAATTGGGATTAGGTACAGCGTATATTCATGGTTTCCGCTGGGCATTAAAAAGAGAGTACGCATACATTTTTGAAATGGATTGCGACTTCTCTCACAACCCCGACGATTTGGTTCGTTTATATGCAGCCTGCCATCAAGAAGGAATGGATTTAGCCATCGGTTCCCGCTATATTAATGGTGTAAATGTGGTGAACTGGCCAATGAAACGCGTGTTGATGTCATATTATGCTTCTGCCTACGTTCGTCAAATTACTGGCATGAAGGTGCGAGACACAACAGCAGGTTTTAAATGTTATCATCGTCATGTGCTCGAAACGATTGAGCTGGAAAAGATTAAATTCATGGGCTACGCATTTCAAATTGAAATGAAGTTTACCGCTTGGAAATGTGGTTTTGCTATCAAAGAAGTTCCTATTATCTTTCACGATAGAACGGAGGGTGTATCCAAAATGTCTGGAAAGATTTTTCGCGAAGCGATTTTAGGGGTGATGGAAATGAAAATCAAAAGTTGGTTTAGAAGATTTCCACAGGTCAAGTCCTTATCGCACTAGTTTAAGCCAATGTTCTTAACATTGATTATTTAGGTTGAGTAGCATTTTTACAGATTTTACTGAGTATTTCTTTTTCTAAGCCTGCAAAAATGCTTATTTTTGCCAAACTCTTTCAACATTCCGATGTCCTCTCCTGCAAAATATATTTTTGTCACCGGAGGGGTAGCCTCCTCCCTTGGAAAAGGGATAATTTCCGCCTCACTTGCAAAATTGCTTCAGGCGCGTGGCTATTCCGTGACTATTCAAAAATTTGATCCCTACATCAATGTCGATCCTGGCACTCTGAATCCCTACGAGCATGGTGAATGTTACGTAACGGAAGATGGCGCCGAAACCGATTTGGATTTGGGTCATTACGAGCGCTTTCTAAATGTTCAAACTTCGCAAGCGAACAATGTCACAACGGGCTGGATTTATAAAACAGTTATTGAGAAGGAACGTCGTGGCGATTATCAAGGCAAAACGGTTCAGATTATACCACACATTACCGATGAAATTAAACGTCGGTTTATGTTGCTCAGTGAATCAGGGAAATTCGATTTCATTATTACCGAGATTGGTGGAACCGTTGGTGATATAGAGTCATTACCCTATATCGAAGCCATTCGTCAATTAAAATTGGAAATGGGGCATCCTGGGTGTTTGGTTATTCATCTTACACTCATACCTTTTCTTGCAGCAGCTGGAGAATTAAAAACGAAGCCGACTCAACATTCGGTTAAAATGTTTTTAGAGCAAGGTGTTCAGCCCGATATTTTAGTTTGTAGAACTGAACATGAACTTGGAAAAGAGCTCAAAAAGAAGATCGGACTTTTCTGCAATGTGAGCGAAAATGCAGTAATTGAAGCGCGTGATGCGGGTTCTATTTACGATGTTCCTTTGCTAATGGAAAAGGAAGAATTGGATTTAGTAGTTTTAAGTAAAATGGGAGTTCCAAGTTTGCATGAACCCGATTTAAGCAAATGGAAGGAATTTTTGCATACGCTTCGAAATCCTACCAAGCATATTCATGTTGGAATAATTGGTAAATACATCGAACTAAAAGATGCATATAAATCAATTGCAGAATCATTTATACATGCAGGTGTTGCCAACGATTGTGAAGTAATTGTTCATTGGATTCACTCAGAAGAAATTAATAGTGATAATGTTGCCTCGAAACTTTCCGTTTTAAGTGGAATTTTAGTTGCTCCTGGTTTTGGTGAACGTGGCATAGAAGGAAAAATTGATACAATTAGATTTGCAAGAGAAAACAACATTCCATTTTTAGGTATTTGTTTGGGAATGCAATGCGCTGCTATTGAGTATGCACGGAATGTAATTGGATTAAAAGATGCGCATTCAACCGAAATGGCCCCTAAGACGACTAATCCAGTTATTCATCTTCAAGACGGTCAGAAAAAAGTGACTAATCGTGGAGGTACAATGCGTTTGGGGGCTTACGAATGTCAATTAAAAGAGGGTTCAAAAGCTCTTGCCATTTATGGACAGAAAACCATTTCCGAGCGTCATCGTCATCGTTACGAATTCAACAATAATTTTAGAGAAATATACGAGCAATCAGGTATGAATTTATCTGGAGTGAATGATGAAAAGGGGCTAGTTGAAATTGTTGAAATTCCAAATCACCCTTGGTTTATTGGAGTTCAATTTCATCCCGAATATAAAAGCACAGTTGATAAGCCGCATCCATTATTTGTGAGTTTTATACAAGCCGCTATTCTGCATGGAGAAACAATAAATGCTGATCAAATGCAATCGGTTTAGTGATCCATGTTCATAACAAAAGAAAGCCCCGTTTTAATTTAAAACGGGGCTTTCTTTTTATGCGGTCGTTGCTATTTTGGGAGCCGCAGCCAATATTTCACTGCTTGCAAAATCAGCATATTGTGAGAAATTCTTTACGAACTTCTCTGCCAATTCAACTGCTTTCTGATCAAACATTTCTTTATCGTCCCAAGCATTGCGAGGGAATAAAAGCTCCGAAGGAACTTCAGGACAAGTTACAGGAGTTTTCAGTTTAAAATAAGGAGTTTCGATGTATTCTACCTGATCAAGTTCGCCGCGTAATGCCGCCGAAATCATGGCACGTGTATATTTCAATTTAATACGAGAGCCAATCCCATAAGGGCCGCCACACCATCCTGTACTAATAAGCCACACATTTACATTGCTATCTTTCAATTTCTTGCCCAAAAGTTCTGCGTAACGAGTAGGGTGGAGTGGAAGAAATGCTTTTCCGAAACATGCCGAAAAAGTAACTTGTGGCTCTGTAATTCCAACCTCGGTACCAGCCACTTTTGCCGTGTATCCTGAAATGAAATGATACATTGCTTGGGCAGGACTCAGTTTAGAAATAGGAGGCAAAACACCAAAAGCATCTGCAGTTAAAAAGAAAATGTTTTTTGGAATATCCCCAATTGAAGGTTGCATAATATTATCAATCATTTCAATTGGATAAGCAACGCGGGTGTTTTCTGTTTTATCGATATTGCTGTAATCGACATTTCGCGTACCTTCAAAATAGTTGGTGTTCTCTAGTAATGCACCAAAGCGAATCGCATTGAAAATTTGTGGCTCCTTTTCAGCAGATAAATCGATGCATTTCGCATAACATCCTCCTTCGAAGTTAAACACTGAATTTTCAGACCAGCCATGCTCATCGTCACCAATAAGTCGGCGATCAGGATCAGCCGAAAGAGTAGTTTTTCCTGTCCCACTTAATCCAAAAAACACTGCTGTGTCACCATCCTTACCAACATTTGCAGAACAATGCATCGATAGCACATTCTTTTCATGAGGAAGGATATAATTTAAAACTGAAAAAATGCCTTTTTTAATTTCTCCGGTATATCCAGAACCTCCAATCAATATGATTTTCTTGCTGAAGTTAATAATGCTGAAATTGTGCTGGCGTGTACCGTCAATGCTTGGATCTGCT
>CAXNNF010000046.1:0-7309 GCA_964203455.1 Bacteroidia bacterium | reverse complement strand
TATGATTTGGAAGTATCTCTTTTTAGTGGAAATCTTGTTACTGCTGCTTCTTCCTCTTTAACCATTTCAAACAACTTGAATTTTGTATCTGGTAAAATTGATTTAGGAGCTAATCGTCTTACCATTGGAACTGGATTAGCAAACGGAACAATCACCGGAGCAAATAGCTCTAAATATGTCATTACAAACGCAGTTGCTGGAGGTGGTAACATTAAAGCATTTACCAATTCGAACACTGCTTATGTTTTCCCTGTGGGTGATGCAACTAATTACAGTCCAATGTCGGTTACATTAACCAATGGAGCTCAAGTTGGATCTTATATTTCAACAACAGCTGTACAAGGTATTCATCATAATTTGTTAACTGGTGCTCCTCCTACTAAATACATTTCTCGTTATTGGTCGGTTGTGCCTTCAGGATTATCAATTGATCCAGTGTATGATGTTAGTTTCTCTTATGTTGTTGCCGACGAAGTAGGTATAGGAACATTGTATCCAATTAAATACAGCACAGAAACAACAACGCCTGGTTGGTTAAGTTGCCCTGGTTCAACTGCCGCTGCAGTAACTGGAACATCGGGTGCAAATGATAATGTTTTGAAGACATTCACTTGGGCTGGTTTAACTACGTTCTCTGATTTCACTGGAGCTGGCGACGGATCTCCACTTCCTGTAACATGGTTAAATTTTGATGCGCAGTTTAATAACACAACAAACAATGTTGATGTGTCATGGACAACTGCAAGCGAAATCAATAACGATTATTTTGAAGTGATGCGTTCGGTTGATGCCGTGAACTTCGAAGTTGTTGGAACGGTTGATGGTGCTGGGAATTCCTCTTTGGTAAAAGATTACGCTTTTGTCGACACTAACCCATTAACAGGCATTTCGTATTATAAAATTCGTCAGGTCGATTTTAACGGTCAATCCGACAATACCGAAATACGCGCTGTAAGTAATTTGGGAGGAGTAGCAACAGGTACTTTATTTACTTACCCAAATCCACTTATCGGTCAAGATTTAACAATTGTTTACTCGAATCTAGACAAAGGAAATTGGGATTATCGATTGGTGGACATTACGGGTAAAATCGTTTTAGCGCAAAACAGAACTTCCGACTTAAATGCGGGTGCATTTACTTTGAATTTGGAACAATTGCCTGCTGGGGTTTATCTATTCCAATTAAATACCCAATCACAAAACTTTACTAGAAAGATTACTATTTCGAAATAGTAATTCGAGAATAATCTAAAAAATAAAATCCCGATTGCCAATGGCAGTCGGGGTTTTATTTTTTTAGAAAAACCAAGAATTCTTTTTCTTCTCAAATCCAATAAACAATCCTTCTTTTCTTTCCTCAACAGGGTAGAGTTGAATGTTGTTTTCACGCCGTTCAATTTCACGCCCAGTTTTTAAGCTCCAGGAATACCGATGAAAGGGACAAACGATGTGTCCGTTTTCGCAAAAGCCACCTTGGGTGATGGGTAAGTTTTGATGTGGACATTTTTCATCGAGTGCAAAAAAACCAACTTCGGTTCTGGTCAGACAAATGCGCTTCTCTGCAACTTCTAATGAAATTGTTTTATTCATAGGAACTTGCTCTTTGGCAGTTTCTATGGAATTAAATACTTGATACCACTCAGTTACTTTTCTTGAAAACATAGTCTGTGTGTATTACAACGTGAAGTTTCTTTTCGAATATTTCAAACATAGCGGGTGTCTCACCAATAGATTCACCGTCGGCTTGAATGGGTAAACCTGCTGTGTTTATTTGAAGACGCTTACATTCATGAACACTTACTTCCTCTAAATTCACAAAACTCCCGTTAAATAATCGATGCAAATTGCGAATTACTTTCGTTCGTTTTATTTTTTTGGCAATGGTCAAATGGAAAAAACCATCTCGCGGATCAGCATTAGGAACTAATAGCATCGAATTACCTGCGTATTTGCAAACCCCAGCCAGTATCGCGAAAATGTCATCCTCATACTTCTCTGAGTCGATCTCGAATTTCATCCTTGGCTCTTTATATTTCTTCAGGGTTTTAATTAATTGAGAAATGTAGGTGAAGAATCCACTTTGTCCTTTTGCTTTCTTTTGATTCGCGGCCAAAGTTACTTCTGCATCAAATCCACAACCCGCTATATTTATAAACCATTTACTATCCTCAACACCCGCATTTTGATACGTTATTTTGGCAACATCTTGCAATGTGCTATCTGGATTTCGAAGTAAAAAAATCGATTCTTTAATGCCTTCGGGAATTCCCCATGTTTTGCGCCAATCGTTTCCTTTTCCAATGGGAATCTGCGCAATTAATAGTTCTTCCGATGGCTTAGCGTTCTGACTTAATACTCCATTAATCACTTCATTAAGCGTTCCATCTCCACCTGCAACCACAATTTTATTGAACCCAGCTTCTATGGCTTGAACAGCTGCCGTTTGGGCTTCTCCTGCATAGTTCGTTTTGAAAGCTTCGAAATCAATTCCAGCGATATGCATTTGCTGATAGATTTTTTTCTCAAGCTTCGCACCTTTTCCTCCTCCTGCTTGGGGATTTAGTATCAAATACCAAATTTCCTGTTCCATTCTCCAAACCTAATACGATTTTTTTAAAATGAAATACTTGTTGGAAACGTTTAATGAATTCAACCAATCAATATTGAAAAATAGGTTATAATTGACATACTCTATGACAAATAAAGCCGTTATGACTGCTAATTATCAAAGGAATGTTCTTTGGTAATTAGCATTGAAATTTTAAAAATTTAAAATTATGGGTGGAATTTATGTAATCATGCTCTTGGTAATGGGAGCTTCGTGGTTTGTGAGCTATCGCTTGAAAAGCAAGTTCACTTTGTATTCTAATGAAATGCTAAGTTCTGGTTTAAGTGGAAAAGAAGTTGCCGAGAAAATGTTACGAGACAACGGAATTACCAATGTTCAGGTAACATCGGTTGAAGGCTTTCTCTCCGATCATTACAACCCGCTAACTCATACGGTAAATCTTAGTCCAGAAGTGTATAATGGTCGACACATTGCCGCTGCCGCTGTTGCCTCCCACGAATGTGGACATGCTGTTCAACATGCTCGAAGTTATGTTTGGTTGTCGATGCGTTCGGCTTTAGTTCCCGCAGTTCAGTTCTCATCTAACATTGTTCAATGGATTTTATTAGCCGGAGTTTTACTCTTAAATGTATTTCCTGCACTATTAATGATTGGAATTGTTCTCTTTGCCTTAACCACACTCTTCAGCTTAATAACCTTGCCTGTAGAAATTGATGCTTCTCGACGAGCACTTTTATGGTTAGAGAGTTCAAATCTTGCTGTTGGTAAAGAACATGACAACGCTAAAGATGCTTTGCAATGGGCTGCTATGACTTATGTTGTTGCCGCAATTGGTTCAATTGCCACTTTATTGTACTATGTTTCTTTCTTAAGCAATCGCAGAGGTTAATTCGTTTCATTTTTCTATTTTTTTTAACTGCAAGTTTTTTAACTTGCAGTTAAATTTATTGTATGAAGAATTTTCTCTCCCGCCTCTGCATTGCATTAATATTCATAATATCAATTCAGAGTAATTTATCTGCTCAATCATCATCTATTACGTGGTTAAGTGGTGATGGAATTTCTTCTCCCATTAGACTTCGCTTCGAATTGGGTGAATATCAATTCAAGACCATCCAAACTTCCCGCGGACCAGAAATACAAGTAGTGGCAAAAGGCGGAACTCCTATTCTGAAAGCAGGTTCTCCCGATTTGCCTAAGTTTTCTCGTTCAGTTATCATCCCCGATTTAGCTTCATATCAAGTCGACGTTGTTTCGATTAATTCATCGGAAATAGAAAATATTCAGATTGCTCCATCCAAAGGAAATCTTATTCGGAATATCGATCCATCAACCGTTGCGTATTACCAAGGAGCCATCTATCAAACAAATGCTTGGTTTCCTGAAAACAATTCTGATTTAAGAACTCCCCACATTTTAGCAGACTTCAGAGGACAAACGGTTGTATTTTATCCTTTTCAATACAACCCGGTTTCTCACAAACTCAAAATCACCAATCAAATCGAAGTTGTACTTCGGGCTAATCCGAATGCCTCTCCTGAAAATCCATATATACGTTCAGCATCTTCTTCCATCCGGAAATCAAACGAAGGACTTTATTCAAAACATTTCCTTAATTATAGCAGTTCTCGCTATTCTCCAATTGCCGAACAAGCGCGTTTATTAATCATTACAGATCCTGCATTTCAATCGGCATTAGATCCATTAATCCTTTGGAAGCGACAAGCAGGAATGATCGTAGAAGTTCTAACGCTTTCTGAAGCTGGAGGAAATGTTACGGGTATTTCAAACGCCATTCGTTCGCGCTATTTATCATCGGAAGGATTAAGTTACGTTATTCTTGTTGGGGATATTTCACAAATTCCATCTCCAACTGCTTATGCCGGTAAATCAGATCCTTCCTATGGTTTTATTTTAGGAAACGATACCTATCCGGAAGTGATGGTCGGACGAATTTCTGCTGAAAATGTATCGCATGTTCAAGTTCAGGTCGATAAAATTGTTCAGTATGAAAAGTCAACATTGCCTGTAATTCATCTTGGTCATTCCATTTCTATTGCCTCTGCTGAAGGACCTGGTGATGACAACGAATACGATTGGGAACATCAACGAATTATTCGCGATAAACTCAATGCATATACGTACGAAGTTGCAAACGAATTATACGATGGTTCACAAGGTTTAAATGATGCTCCAGGAAATCCCAATGAATCTGATGTATCCGAGTTAGTGAATCAGGGAGTTGGGTTAATATCATATACTGGGCATGGTTCTTCAACAAGTTTAGGATCGAGTGGTTTTTCAAATTCACAAATCGATCAACTGCAAAACGATGGCATGCTTCCATTTATTTGGTCGGTAGCTTGTGTTAATGGTGAGTTCGACAATGGAACATGTTTCGGTGAATCATGGCTTCGTGCGAATCGAAACGGTCAAGGAACAGGTGCTGTTGCAGCTTTTATGTCGACAATTAATCAGAGTTGGAATCCGCCAATGGCAGCACAAGACGAAATGGTGGATTTGTTAACAGAGAATATTCAAACTAGCGACACACGAACATTTGGGGGACTAAGCTTGAATGGTTGCTTAAAAATGAATGATGAATATGGAACGGCAGGTGATGAAATGACCGCGACATGGCACATTTTCGGCGACCCTTCTATGATGGTTCGAACAAGTATTCCGCTTGCTATGAATGTAACTCATGCCGCTTCGGTTGCAATTGGATCAAATGGTCTTTCTGTGAATGTTGATGCGGAAGGTGCAAAAGTGGCGATCTCCCAAAATGGAATTTTACTTGGGACTTCGTTTGTTCAAGGTGGACTTGCTTGGGTCGATTATCCGCCAATCTCAACGATCAATCCTCTTTTAATTACAGTCACGGCATTCAATCGAGTTCCTTATCAAGGTGAAGTATTGATATTAAACCCGGAGAACGCGTATCTCATTTTGAATGCGCACCAGCTCACAGAAATTTCAGGAAATGGCAACCAATTGCCTGATTTCAGCGAAACGATTCAGCTCAATACTTCCATAATGAATGTTGGTGGAGCGGCATCTTCGGCAGTTTCAGGTACCATTTCGTGTTCCGATAATTTTATTACACTTCTCACAACAACATGTGAATTTGGTTCATTACAAGCGGGCGATTCTGTTGTTTCGAATGGCTGTTTTTCATTTTCTATCGCCAATTCTATCAACGATCAAACAATTGCTCATTTCCTAATTACATTCAATGATTCTATGGGAAACACTTGGTCGCAGCCAATTACTATTCTTTTGAATGCACCAGTTATAAACACGTTAAATGTTTTGATTAGTGAGGTTCAAGGGAATGGAAACGGAAACCCGGATTCTGGTGAATTATTCGAAATCCAAATCTCAAATACAAACAACGGACATGCTGCAACTACCGATGGAATAGCAAACTTGATTGCAAATCCGACAAGTTTCTCCATAGCGGACCCCGATTTCTCCATGTTGTCGGTATCGCCTTCCGGTGAAACAGTCGCTACTTATTCTGTTACCATCGATCCATCTGTTCCCGCTGGTTCGTATTTACCTCTAAATTACACTTGGACCGCCGGACAATACAGCACAAGTCGCGAAATTATTCTTCACATTGGAGCTGTCATTGAGGATGCAGAAACGGGTGATTATTTAAATTATGCATGGCAAAATGAAGATGTTTCTCCATGGACAATCGATAATTCAACAGTATATCAAGGAACAAGCAGTTTTCGTTCGGGCATTATCCCTCATAGCGGAACCACCGAATTGAAAATCGATTATTCAGTTACCCAATCCGATACTATTCGATTCTTTCGAAAAGTATCTTCTGAGCAAGGGTATGATTTTCTGAGATTCTTTATTGATGGAATTGAAATGCAATCATGGAGTGGTTTGGTTGATTGGTCTGAAGTGAAATTCCCAGTTGCCATTGGTGATCATCAATTTAGCTGGAAATATGAGAAAGATGACATTGTTGCTTCTAACGAAGATGCATGTTGGATTGACTATATCGAATTTCCTGCAGGGGCGGCAATTGCGCCGAATCTTATTCCAATGCAAGTATCTGATTTCAAAGGTTCATTCTCTATTTTCCCGAACCCGTCAAACAGTGGAGATTTTACTTTGCTTGGAAAAGGGCTTAAGTCTGGTTCATACAAAATCAACATGCTGGATGCAACTTGTCGTTTGATTGAACAAAAGGTACTTGAGAATAATTCGGAAATGAGCCAATGGAATTGGAATTTGAACGATCCTAAGTCAGGGTTTTATTTCTTAGAAATTACTCAGCCAGATTCCCAAAAACAACTTTTGAAATTGATTATTCGATAATCTGAATTCTTTATTTTTTCGGGGCATCAAGATTCCATTCCAGTTCGAGATCCCATCCCGATCGTATGGTAATATCGCCCGAAAAATAATGCATAATTTCGGGGGACTTGCGTGTAATAAATTTACCGTTTGTCCATAGTTCATCGTTATTTGAATCAACAATCAAGCGAGATGTGTACTTGCCAGGAATTAGGTTTTCAAATACTAGCGATTCTCCGAGCTTCACTTTTTGTTTGAACACAACCTTGTTTTTAGAATCGAGAAGTTCAAGTAAGAGAGGGTCGCTAAGGAGCGAGGATTGAATTTTAAAATCTAATAAACCTAAATCATCTTCAGTAAGTATTGAAACTGGGATGCTTGTTGTGTCATTTTCCATGGAAAAAATATCACTGAAAGCAC
>CAXNNF010000045.1:0-7317 GCA_964203455.1 Bacteroidia bacterium | reverse complement strand
GTAGGATTTATCCGTATTGTTGCTCGATAGAATATAGCAGATTGATTCCATGAAACCCAAACTCGACATCATTCAACTCCTTCGGGCGGTGGCGGCTATGCTGGTGTGTTTCTTTCACATGAAAGGTTTGTTGAAGGAAGGCGATGTAGGAAAAATTTTATTTGGAAACGGCTCCATTGGAGTGCCGTTATTCTTTATGATTAGCGGATTTATCATGCACCATACCACGCGTTTTGTGCAAGCCAATTGGAAAAATGTTACTGTGTTTTTAGGGAAGCGACTCATCAGAATCCTGCCTTTGTACTTTTTCATGACCACGATTTATATTCTAGTTTCAGGCAATGGGCATTTTTATTTTATTGAACACCCGCGCTTGTTGCTTCCCACGTTTTTCTTTTTTCCTACCTACGCCAATCATATCGGCCCTTCTTATGGAATGCCGGCATTGGCCGTTGGCTGGTCCTTGAACTATGAAGTGTATTTTTATGTATTGATTGGCTTATCGATGTTATTCGGCAAACAACGATGGATTGTATTAACGGGCTTTTTGTTGATGTCAACATTGCTGATTCCACTGTTGAGCAATGGCTTCGTTATGATGAACCTTTCCGGATGGTATGGCTATGCAGCTTCGTATCTGAGTTTGATGACGAATCCGGTTTTGCTGTTTTTTCTAGCGGGTATTGGCATTTCATACATTTACAATAGCACGATAGAACCTCCATCCTTATTTTGGGCAAATGCGCATATTGGTTTAGCGGTCTTGATTTTTGTGTTGTCTTATTTTCAAGTGATTCAACTCTTACCTGGTTGGTACAATAATCTGCTAAGTTGTGGATTTCTTTTGTTTACTCTTCTGCAACGCAATAAATTAAAGCCATACGCAGTCCCTCGGTTTTTGATGTTTATTGGGAATAGTTCTTTTTCTCTCTACCTAGTTCATCCAATTGTGTTGAATGTTTTTCCAAAAATCCTTTTGGCTTCGGGACTTGCTATTGCATTTAAGGGATGGATAATTTTTGCTGTGCTAATAGCGATTATATTAATCATTGCCGGAATTAGTGCCCGTTTTATTGAAAGAGGATTCAGTGTTTACCTTGCGAACATCCTACTTGGTAATACTCCCAAGAAAAACGAATCGAACAATCAATAAAAAGCAATTGCATACAGCTTCGCTTATCTTTGCTTCATGATACTATACAATGTAACCGTAAACATCGATCCGGAAGTTCATGAGGATTGGCTCAACTGGATGAAAAACACACATATTCCAGATGTGTTGAATACCGGACTGTTTATTGAGAACAAATTATTCCGCGTCTTGAATACCGAAGAGGGTGAGGGGTTTACGTATTCCATTCAATATTTTTTGGAAACGATAGAACACTACGATGATTACAAATCGCGTTTTGCTCCTGCATTGCAAGCCGAATACACTAAACGCTACCAAAATCGTTTTGTGGCATTCCGAACTTTATTAGAAACCGTTTAATGGCTTTATTCCAAAAACAAGTAACTGCCAAGAAAGCACTTGGGCAGCATTTTCTCAAAGATCTTCCTATTGCAGGCCAAATTGCCGACAGTCTTCCGGCTACAGAAGTTCCCCGTAAGGTCTTGGAAGTGGGTCCCGGAATGGGTGTTTTAACCAACTTTCTTCTCAAGAAAAACCACGATTTGCGTGTGGTTGAAATCGATAGAGAATCGGTAGCTTATTTGAAAGCCAACGTTAAAGAGCTGGAAGGCCGTATCATCGAAGGCGATTTTTTACGCCTAAACCTGCCCGATTATTTGGATGAACAAGGCGCTGTTATTGGAAATTTTCCATACAACATTTCTTCGCAAATCCTTTTTCATTGCCTCGATCATAAAGAAGTAGTAGAGTCGGTGGTGGGCATGTTCCAAAAAGAAGTGGCCGAACGCCTTGCCGCAAAACATGGAAACAAAACCTACGGAATCATCAGCGTTTTGCTTCAAACGTATTACGACATCGAATATCTTTTCACCGTTCACGAACATGTGTTTTCGCCGCCGCCTAAAGTGAAATCTGCGGTGATTCGCATGACCCGAAAATCCAATGTAGAGCTTCCCGTTCCTTATGCAGTTCTTCGAAATGTGGTAAAAACAGGATTTAATCAACGTCGGAAAACATTGCGAAACGCCCTCAAGCCAATCATTGCTGGACGAGAATTTCAGCATCCATTTCTTAATCTTCGAGCAGAACAACTCAGCATTCAGGACTTTGCCGACCTTTCGGTTTGCCTTCAAAATCTATGATTAACCAAAAAAACATCCGACTCATTATCGCCATGATGGTTCTTGCCTTATCGGGCTTGATTGCCATTCAGATATATTGGATAAACAATGCCATCGATTTGGAACGCCAGCGTTTCGAAACAACCGTAAATCAGGCCTTGCAAAATGTGGTGGAGATGGTTGAAAGGCAAGAAGTTGCCAATAAAGTGCGCACACGATTTGATGCCTCCAAACAAGGGAAAATGTTCTTTTTGGGAATTGATTCCTTGATACGAAAAAGCATCGACCGGAAAGACACCACCACATCAGGTTTGGTGTTTTGGAACGAGGTAAGTCCGGGTGAATTACAAACGGAATTCCGCCAACTCAATCAAGATGGAAGCATCGAATTTGTTGGGGAAACACGCAGCGATTCTGGCGGACAAGTAGAGTACAAGAAAATCAGGAAGGCCCGACAAACCAATGGATCTCCATCGTTTGGTGAAATAAGCTCCGATTTAAACCCGCGCGAACGGACGAAAGACCCTCGATTAGATCGATTGATGAAGAAAAGCGGATTGGTGACGGATATTTTTCGGGAACTTTTCAATTTGAATGTGAACAACGGCGTTGAAGACCGAGTTGATCCAAGATTGATTGATTCTTTGTTGCGTGCAGAATTGAAAACGCAGGGATTAAACACGCCATTTGAGTTTGGTCTTTATGACTTCATCAATAATAAAATGTTCGTCGATCATCCCACCGATTATACCGAACAGCTCATGAAAACCCATTTCCGGGTTCGTTTATTTCCGCACGATATTTTTTATCATCCCGATTACCTCATGGTGTTTTTCCCAGAACAAAACCGCTATGTGTTTAATAACCTCTGGGTGATGTTTGCTTCTTCCGGATTCTTCATTCTCATTATCATTGGAGCATTCTTTTTCACCATCAATACCATCATTCGTCAAAAGAAACTTTCGGACATCAAAAACGATTTCATCAATAACATGACGCATGAGTTGAAAACACCCATTTCGACCATCTCGTTGGCCTGCGAAGCATTGAACGACCCAGATATTCATAAATCGGCTAGCATGACGGCCAATTACACCCGAATGATTCAGGAAGAGAATAAACGCATGACCTTACTTGTGGAAAATGTGCTTCAAAGTGCATTACTCGATAAATCGGATTTCGACCTTCAAAACAACCGAGTAGACATGCATGTGGTGATTCAAAAAGTAATTCAAAATTTTGAAATGCATTTAACGCAGCACAAAGTGAAATTGGATTTAAAATTAAACGCACAAAACTCCTTCATTGATGGTGATGTTGTTCATTTAACGAACGTGATTTTCAATTTGTTGGACAATGCAATTAAATACACACCCGACATTCCCGAAATTCAGATAGAAACCAAAACTCAAGGCACGAACATCCTGATATCGTTAACCGATAATGGAATTGGAATAACCCGCGAAGAACAAAAGCGTATTTTTGAGAAATTGTATCGTGTTCCAACGGGCAATATTCACAATGTGAAGGGCTTTGGTTTGGGATTAAGTTATGTCAACGCAATTGTTTCCAAACACCATGGCAGCATTCGTGTTGAAAGCGATTTAGGCATTGGAAGTACGTTTACATTGGTTTTGCCATTGGCGCAAAATGTCAATTAAAAATCAACGATCGATAATTGTCAATCGTTTAGAATGGAGTAAATTCAACACATCAAATCTTCGTTAATAAACGTTTTTAAATACATACCATGAAAATTCTGTTAGCCGAAGACGATCCTAATCTAGGTTCTCTGATACGTGAATATTTAGAAGTAAAAGGATACCATACCGTGCTTTGCGCGAATGGGGAAGAGGCGCTTAAAATGTTCTTGAATGAGAAATGGAACATCTGCATTTTTGATGTGATGATGCCTATAATGGACGGTTTTACACTTGCCCGTGAAATTCGCAAACATAATAAGGAAGTACCAATTGTTTTTCTTACCGCCAAGTCGATGAAAGACGATGCGATTGAGGGATTTAAAGTAGGAGCCGACGATTACATCACCAAGCCCTTTAGTATGGAAGAACTTATTCTTCGTATAAAAGCCATTTTAAAACGTACAGAGCGCGCCGTTGATGAAACACCTGTTCAGGAATACAAACTCGGCAAATACACATTCAACACCACGCATCAACAGCTTATTTTAGGCGATACGGTTCAAAAGTTAACATCGCGCGAGGCAGATTTACTCAAATTACTTTGTGTAAACATAAACGATACGCTTGAACGAAATTTTGCTCTACGCACCATTTGGTCGGACGATAATTATTTTAATGCCCGAAGCATGGATGTTTATATTGCACGACTTCGTAAGTATTTATCGGGCGATCCAAGCTTAGAGATTATCAATGTGCATGGAAAAGGATTCAAGTTGGTCGACGAACATTCTGCATCCTAAACTCATTCATCCATTTTAATCTGTTGAAAATTTCGGTAATTTTTTAAAAATGGCAGGAGCCAAATGGCGACAAACACTGCACATAAAGCAAAGGCGTATACAATTTGACCATCAGTATTAAAAAAAGGAAGCGCAAACAAAGCGCTCATTCCAGTTCGAAACAGGATGTTGATGGTTTGAAAAACGCTACTAATTCTTCCAATAGATTGATTGGGAATATGCTGAAACAACCAAGTTGTCCGAAGTACGCGTGTTCCTGCATTGGCAATTCCAATTAAAAAGCAGAGTGCTCCAAATAAGATTACCGAGTTGTTGATTGAAAATAAGATGTAAATAAAAACCGTTGCGGACATCATTGCGGCGATGCCAAATATAAAACCCGCCTTACGGAAAGCCCAAACCATAGCAACGCCGGCGAGCATCGCTCCAATGGAATACATAACTTCTGAAAGTGCATACATTCCTGCACCCGCATGAAGATGCTGATCGATATAAATGGGTAAGATCTGCTGAAAAGTAATAAGCACCACCACAAAAATGACATAGGACGCATTTCCAAACACAAAAACCAATGGGTGATTTTTTAAAAATGTAACACCCGAACGAATGCGATCCAAAATAGAACCCGTTTCTATATGACGAATAGCAATGGGTTCGTATTTTATCATCAGAATCAAAACAAAACCGATAGCATAGGTAATGGCATCTACCAAAAAAACATCTTGCAAGGTCCATGCTTGAATGCCAAATGGAAGATTGAATGAGAAACCCGCAATGGTATGTTGCCCAGAGCTTATCCCCGAAAGTAAAATAGCCGCGGCTCCTCCCGAGAGAATACTGGTCGATTGCCCTATAATTTCTGTCCAAGAAGTAAATCGTCCGTAATACTGCCTCTCTGTAATTTCTTGTCCAAAAGCGTACAATGCAGGGTAATGAATATTGTAGACGAGAATAGTCCCCGCAAACACAAGCATGGCGCACCAAGGCGGAACCTCGCCAAGAATAAAACCAAGGCCAGAAGCCGATCCTAACAAGAGCAATCCAAAAACATTGAGGGCAAGGAAAACGCCTCTTCTTGAAAATTTATCGATTAATGTGCCTGCATACAATCCCCAAAAAAGCATCACGAATGTAGTTGCAGCATACATGACACCGAATAATTCAGGCTTCCCCAGAATTTTACTGAAATACCAGGGTATTGCGAGCATGCAAATACCTTGAGAAAAACCAGAAACGGCATTCGAGATAAATAAAAGTTTATAGGCCTTCGCGTTTTTCACCGGCTAAAGATACCGCCTCATTGGCATGTATTCATTAATTAACCCAAGGAATAGCTTTAAGTTTTAAAACGATAATATCTTTATCTTGCCGGATAAATTAAAAGCCCAATCCAGAAAATTATGAGCGCACATAAAAAACTTTCGCTTTTCGACAGTTCCACCATTATTATGGGATCCATGATTGGTTCAGGGATTTTTATTGTGAGCGCCGATATTGCACGCCAAGTTAATTCGGGAGCATTGGTTCTTCTTGCTTGGGTGTTTACGGCTGTTATTACACTTATGGCCGCACTTACTTATGGTGAGTTAGCCGCAATGTTTCCGCAAGCCGGAGGGCAATATGTGTATTTGAGAGAAGCATATGGAAAACGAACTGCTTTTACCTACGGATGGTCGCTTTTTGCAGTAATACAAACGGGCACAATTGCCGCAGTAGGAGTTGCATTTGCCAAATTTAGCGGTGTTTTTTTTGAGAGTATTAGTGCAAAAAACATATTACTGAATGCCGGTTTATTCACGGTGAGTTCCCAACAATTAACGGCCATCATTTGCATTGTGTTATTGTCGTTGATTAATTTAAGGGATGTGAAGAATTCGGCGCTCATTCAAAATTTTTTTACGGTTGCTAAGATTGGCGCATTACTGGGCGTTGTTTTGGTGGGTTGTTATTATGCTTCGAAAGGTCAAGGAAGCTGGAGCAATATGGAACCGATGTGGCCAACAGATTCAACCATGGGAATTGGAACTACTATCGGTATTTTTCTTGCCGCTCTAACGGGTAGTTTATTTTCAGCGGATGCTTGGAATAATATCACATTTACGGCTGGTGAAATTAAAAATCCAGGTAAAAACCTACCTCTTTCTTTAGCCATTGGAACGGGAATCGTTCTACTGATTTATATTTTAGTGAATGTTATTTATCTGTATATGATGCCTTTAGCAGCAATTCAATCGGCACCTGAAGACCGTGTTGGAACCTTGCTAATGAATACCATGCTCGGAAATAGTGGTCAGTTTGTTATGGCCGCCATTATTATGGTTTCTACGTTTGGCTGTTTAAACGGATTGATTTTTACAGCGCCACGTGCCTATTTTGCTATGGCCCAAGATGGTTTGTTTTTAAAACGAGCGACCCAACTAAATAAAAATGGCGTACCTGCTTTTGCAATACTAATTCAAATGATTTGGAGTAGCGTGCTTTGTCTTTCGGGTAAGTATGGAGATTTACTCGATTACCTGATGTTTGTGGTGATGTTGTTTTACATTCTAACTGTCGGCGCTGTATTTATATTGCGTAAGAAAATGCCCGATGCTCCTCGTCCTTACAAGGCATTTGGATAT
>CAXNNF010000044.1:0-7379 GCA_964203455.1 Bacteroidia bacterium | reverse complement strand
CAATTGGGAAGGGGCCAATACCGAGCAAGCCGTTTTCACTTTGCAACACCACATTCATTCCTTCGGGAATAAAATTAGCTACCAGCGTAGGAATACCGATACCGAGGTTTACATAATAACCATCTTTTATTTCTTGCGCGATACGCTTTTCAATTCCGTTTTTATCTAGCATTTTAAGAGAGTAGAACGTTATCAAAAATTAGTTTTTCGAACGAACCGTTCGTTGTTCAATTCGCTTTTCGTAGTCTACACCTTGAAAAATACGGTGAACATAAATTCCAGGAAGGTGAATATGATCGGGATCAAGCTCTCCAGCGGGAACCAATTCTTCTACTTCGGCAATGGTGATCTTCCCAGCCATTGCTACCAAGGGGTTAAAATTCCGGGAGGTTTTGCGGAAAATTAAATTCCCATGTGCATCTCCTTTCCATGCTTTTACGATGGAAAAGTCGATATCGAACGCGTATTCCATGAGGTATTCTTTGTTCCCAAAAACCCGCGATTCTTTGCCGATTGCCACTTCAGTTCCAACGCCAGCCGGAGTGAAAATGGCCGGCATCCCATAACCTGCAGCCATCAATCGAGTGGCTAATGTTCCCTGAGGAACCAAATCAACTTCCAAGTCGCCACTTAATAATTGCCTTTCGAATTCGGCATTTTCTCCAACATAAGAGGAGATCATTTTTTTTACTTGCCTCGTTTGAAGCATCAAACCAATTCCAAAATCATCTACACCGGCATTATTAGAAATACAGGTTAGTCCTTTTACTCCTTTGCGAATGAGAGCAGCAATGGTGTTTTCGGGGATTCCACATAATCCAAATCCACCAAGACCAATAGTCATATTATCTAAAAGACCTTCAATAGCCGCCTCGGCATTTAAAACTTTTTTATTCATTTTTTAAAGATTGTCAAAGTCTTCATTTTGATTTTGTTCCGTCGAATTTTGCTTGTATTCGGCACAATTTATTTCAATATCTAGTTTTGCCGGCCGTTCAAAATCGCCACGCGAAACGCGTAATTTAGGATCGCGGTATACGCGCTGCATATACAATCCCCAAATTGGAAGTGCCATGTTAGCTCCTTGTCCAAGAGCGGTAGATCGAAAATGCGCCGCACGATCTTCGCAACCCACCCAAACGCCAGTTACTAATTCAGGTGTAAGTCCCATAAACCATCCATCGGAGTTGTTTTGTGTTGTTCCTGTTTTACCAGCAATAGGATTGGTTAAACCATATCGTCCTCGCAATCGTCCCGCTGTTCCGCCTTCTACAACACCTTTCATGAGTTCAATAACCAAATAGGCCGTTTGCTCATTCATGGCTTCGTCGGTTTGAGGAACAAAACTTTCGAGCACGTTCCCATTTTTATCTTCAATACGAGTAATCCATGTAGGCTCAATGTAAACTCCTTTATTTACAAAGGCACTCATAGCTCCAACCATTTCATAAACGGAAATGTCGGCGGTTCCTAAGCAAATGGAAGGAACAGCTGAAATAGGACTTTTAATTCCCATTCGGCGCACCATTTTAATTACCGGATCTACACCAAATTGTTTTATTAGATAAGCCGAAACGCGATTTATAGAGTGGGCTAGGGCCGAACGAAGAGGCACCATTGCTCCTTCGTATTCTTTGCTGGAGTTACCAGGACACCAGGGGCCTGATGGCGTTTGAATACAAATGGGGATATTAGGAACCTGGGTACATGGCGACCATCCTTCTTGCATGGCAATCGCATAAACAAACGGGTTAAATGTAGAACCGACTTGTCGCTTTCCTGAATATACGTGATCGTATTGAAAATAACGTTGGCTTATTCCACCTACCCAAGCACGCACATAACCGGTTTGTGGCTCAACAGACATTAAGCCCGTTTGAAGAAAATATTTGTGATATCGAATTGAATCCCATGGAGACATGGTTACTGTAGAGTCGCCATTCCAAGTAAAAACCTTCATCTTTACCTTTGTTTTAAAGGCCTTTTCTATTTCTTGTTCAGAGGCCCCATCCGCTTTCATTCTTCTGTATCGATCGCTGCGTGTCATGCCTTGACGAATAATAATTTTGGTCTTTGCTTCTGAAATCCCATAAAATGGAGCGGATTTCATTCCCTTCCAATGCGCAAAGAATTCCTTTTGGAGTGATTTAAGATGATTTTTTACGGCTTCTTCCGCATGAGATTGCATGCGAGAGTTTATAGTCGTGTAAATCTTAAGTCCATCTTTATAAAGGTTGTAATTCGTTCCATCGGGCTTTTTATTTTTTTTGCACCACTGCGTCATTTGTTCTCTCAAAAATTCTCGGAAATACGTTGCCGTTCCTGTATTATGGCTTTCGGTCTGGAATTTAGAAAGATCAATTGGAATAACTTTTAAAGAGTCGAACGCTTCTTCGGAGAGCTTCCCGTAGCGCATCATTTGAGACAAAACAACATTTCTTCTGCTAAGTGACCGCTCGTAATTTCTAGTTGGATTGTAATAGCTTGGGCCTTTCAAAACGCCAACTAACAAAGCAGCCTCCTCAATTTTAAGTGAGTCGGTATCGCTGTCAAAGAAAGTGTGTGCCGCACTTTTAATTCCAAATGCCTGATTACCAAAATCGACGGTGTTCAGGTACATGGCAATAATTTCTTCCTTGGTATAGTTACGTTCGAGTTTCGTTGCAATTATCCATTCTTTTATTTTTCGGAAAGCCACTTGAATTTTGTTGAGGTCCTCGCGCGGAAACATGTTTTTTGCAAGCTGTTGTGTTATGGTTGATCCGCCTCCCGATCCAGAATCTCCTCCAATAACGGTTCTAACCAATACACGAAACAGTGCTCTGAAATCAATCCCGGAATGTTCGTAAAACCGAGAGTCTTCGGTCGACACAAGCGCATTTACTAATGTTGGAGATAGTTGGGAGTAGCGAACACTACTTCTGTTTTCTACATAAAACTTCCCCAAGATTTCTTGGTCGGATGATATGATTTCGGAAGCAAGATTGGATCTTGGATTAGCTAAATCCTCGATGGTTGGCAATGAGCCAAAAAGACCTATGGAAGTGAGGAATATGATTAAAAAAAGCAAGGCAATTGGCCCAACAACAATCATCCAAATAAACCGAACCAAGCGGGAAGGCCTCCCATTTTTTGATTGGGGTTTTGAAGGTGAACGTTTTTTATCTGCCATAGGTAATTAAAGATACAAATAGAATTCAATAATGGATTTCTATTTTATAAAAAGGCGCATCAAGCTGATTGTTTCTACTAAAGTAAATGCAAGATAATAGAATGCGTAAACTAAAATAAAATGAACCGCGATGTTTGGCATTAAAAAACCAACTACCGTCATGGTCATTAGGTGAATAAACATTTTAAATGCCTGAACTCCCATAAATGCGGTAACGAAACGCTGAGGACGCCCCTCGGTCGATTTTAAAAGATAAAAATGGAGCAATACACTTAATACAACAAAAAACGCAATGGGTAAAAAAAGTGCACTAGGAGTGAGATGGACAATTGAAAAATACGAAGCAAGTCCAGCAAGGGCGGCACAAAAAATACCGAGTGAAAGGGCCAGCCAAATAAACTTAGAAATGCTTTTCGACATTATTTATTGGATGTAGTTTTAAAAAGCCAATACATGGATGAAACGATTCCCAAAAGGGCTCCAGTAAGAGTAAACAAAGGAAATTGAAAATCACATTTCTTATCAGCCCAATTACCCGAGGCGGTTAAAACAAGAATTGCCCCCATCATTTGAAGTCCAAGTCCAGCGAAACGACCTATATCGTTAAGCTGTTTTTTCTTGGAGGGGTCTGTTTTCTTTTTGAGCTCCATGTTTGGCGAAATCTTTCACAATGCCACCCATGCTGCAAGCTCCGCTAAAGTTTGCACCGGGTTCTATTGCCAATTTATTTGTGCTGATATCGCCATTTAATTTAGCTGTTGCCTTTAAAGTAAGCTGTTCGGCAACGGTTACTTTCGCCTTAACGGTTCCAGAAATATCTGCATTTTGGCAGTTCAATTCGCCGTCTATACATCCACTTGGACCAACCACCACCTTGCCTTTTGCAATCAAGTTTCCGTTAAGTGTTCCGTCAATACGAATATTTCCATCGCAAACGATGTCGCCAGTAATTGTTGTGCCCGACAATATTTGATTTGTGCCTGAAACACTCATTGAGTCGGACGATTTACCTTCTTTGCTATTAAACATGCGGAGATATGATTTTAATTAATTGCCAAATATAACAAGAAAATAGTTTGAAAACAGAATTTGAATTATTGATAAACTCGCTTGTAAAAGTCTAGATAATCGGCCACTTTCCCATCTTTCATTAAGGCATTATAATTACCCGCACTTATTATAAATGCATCTGTAATGTTCATGTCCATATTTAAAAACACGGTGTCATCATCGTCAATTAAACGCATGTAATCGAATGCTCCTAAACGATTTGGAAATGATTGCACGATAACAACTTGATAGTTTGTGCCTAGAATGCGGTTGTTAATTTGTAAATTATTTAAAGAGAAATACATGGTGTTAAAATCGCTCAAATGCGTTTTAAAATCATTTAAGTCGAATGCCACATTTTCTACAATAACAACGTAATAATGAAGCGTATCGGCCTTGTAACTATACAAAGGAGCAATTACACTGTCTTTGGGAGCAATACCTTGAATTTTATTTAAACTGTTAAGCAATTCGGTAGCTTTTGATTTAACTGAATCGCTTGGAAAATTCTTAATTACCGATTGAAGACTTGTTTTAAACGCATCAACATCGCTTGTATGTCCAATTGCCAATGCTTTTAACAATGCAAATTTAGGCGATAGTGCATTTCCTTGATAGCGAGTTTCGGAAGTTCTGCAGCGACTTACAACATCAGCATATTGTTTTGCCTGATACAAAAGGTATGTCTCTTCGTAAAATTTACTTGATTCGGATTTACTGAGGTTTTCGTTTTTGAAAAATTCTGGATCGGTAATAATTTTAGCGTATTCGGAATTTGGATACTTTGAAAGCAATAGCTTCTTATATTCTTCGGCCTTTGGAGGTTCCGGAATGGCTAGGAATATACGATAAAGTTGATAAAATAGAGTTGCTTCGTTCGAATTGTTCGGGTATTTCTCAATGAATTCCTCAAATGTTTCTGCCGCTTTTTTCAAGTCAGCCAGTCGTTCTTTGTAAATTAATCCGAGATCATAAAATGCTTCCATAACCGAATCGGCATATGCCAAACGCATGGTATCGTTTGTTGGAATTGCATCTTGCAGTTTTTTTCTAATGACAGCAATGCTGTCTTCTCGTGTTGCTTTTTTGCCCGTTTTTTTTGCAACGGTAGAAGTTGTGTCATCGTCAGGATTATCGGCTACAGGAATAATTGCCTGTTTGTTTGATCGTCTCCAATTATCTTCAAATTTCCGATCGCCCCAAATTTTTCGGAACTCGGTAAATCCAAAACTCATGGTTGTGGTATTATAGAAATACCAACTTCCATTTGCAGCTGTTCCAGGAGCACCGGTAGTATTTCCTGATGAAGACAACGCCGCTTGACGTGCATCTTTTTCTTGTTGCTTTATGCGCGCCATTTGCTCTTTTTCGAAAATTTCGATGGCTTTTTTATCTAATTCTTCTGGACTTAATTTCGCCAATCGAAGCAAACTATCGTACAGCTCAATCTTCTGGTATTTTCGAACCAATTCGGCAAGACTGTTTCGCTTCTCTTCTATTTTTTTATAATCCGGATATTCTTTCGAAAGCGATATTACAGTACTGTCATAATAAGCAGCTGAATTTCTGTATGCACGTTGATCGAAGTATATTTCCGCAATGGCCAAATACGACATTCCTTTTTGATTCTGGTTTGTTGTGCTTACCTGAACCGAAGTTGAATATTGCTCGATGGCCTTACTTTCTTTGCCTTCTTTCTCTTCCAATTCACCTAAAACATAATAAATCTGATCTTTAAAATCGATGTTCTTGGGGTCTTTCAACATTTTTGCAAGAAGCAAACGAATCTTTGTGCTGTTATTGTTTTCGGAATCGAAGCAACGCGCCATATTGATTCGCGCATAAAACGACATTTCATAAGTCGGGCTGCATTTCAATACAGATGCAAATGAACTATTGGCGGATTTAAGTTCTTTTTTCTTTAGAAATAGTTGCCCTTGAATGAAAAGTAAACGAGCCCTGCTTTTTTTCTTTTTGACATACTTTAGGCATTCGGTAACCGATTCTAAGGCCTCTTGATATTTATTTTGCTTGAGGTAAAAGTCGGTTATCGCAGTATACAACTCACCCTTGATATTATTGGGTGTTGTTTTGTCGTTTATTGATCGATCCAATGCAGCTTGGGCGTCATCAAACATACCTAATTCGCTGTATGCTCGGCATAGCCAAATGTTAGCCAAATGTTGAATTGGGTCTTTTTTATAGTTTTTAACCGGCTCACGAGCGACATAAGCAAACATTTCAAGCGATGCGTAATAATCGCGTTTGTAAAACATACTCTTGCCGATGAGTAAATAACAATCGTCGATGTACTTGCAATATTCTTTTCCCCGAATCATCATCGAGTGCCTACTAATAACTACAGATGCTTTTTTTACAGCTTTGTCGGTAAGTGGAATAATTGATTTGGAGTTTTCAATGGTCCCAAATTCATAAACAGGAAGCACCTTAAAGTAATTGTCCACATGGGACGTTTGCAACATGGCGACACCTTCTTTAAGTGTTTCTTCGCCATTAAAATACCCGTTGTATTTTGAGGTGATATTGTGGAATGTTCGGTTTGCCCATTTGTTTTTTTTGGTGGAGCATCCTAGCATCAACAAAACCGTAGTTATGCTAATTAGGATTATATAGGTTTGCTTTATGGTATTTGTCCGGATCAAAGATTTCGAAGGTAACAGAGCATTAACTAATGGAGCGCAAAATTATTTTAATTTCTGCTATTTTAATTAACATTTGATACAATTTCAAACAATTCGAGTGAATTTTAGAACTTAGCAGCGCAAATGGAACCGATTTCAACAAGTAAGAGGAAAGAAATTATTCGGAAGCTTCGTCATAAATACCGCTTGGTTGTTATGAATGACGAGACTTTTGAAGAGAAGTATTCGCTCAAATTATCGCAACTGAATTTATTTACAGCACTCGGTTTATTGTCTATTGTCTTAGTTATACTAACCACTTTTGTAATTGCTTTTACTCCTCTTCGTGAATACATACCTGGTTATTCGAGCGATGTTGAAATGCGGAGAAATCTGCTTGTTTTAGCCGAAAAAGTCGATTCGCTCAAAACATCTTCCGAAGGGAAAGACGCGCTTCTGCTTAACATTAAGCAAGTAATGAACGGTAACGTTTCATCATCTGCAAGCAAGCCTAG
>CAXNNF010000043.1:0-7402 GCA_964203455.1 Bacteroidia bacterium | reverse complement strand
TATGCCTTGTTTGATACCGATGGATACAATGCGCGCATTTACGCATACGAAAGCGATGTGCTTTATTCATTCTCCATTCCAGCATATTATTACAAAGGTTCGCGAACCTATTTTACCCTTCAATACGATATCACCCGCAAAATTGATGTGTGGTTTAGAATCGCACAGTTTTACTATTCCAATCGGGATTATTCAGGTTCGGGATTATCGGAAGTACAAGGAAATACGCGTTCCGATTTCCGAGTTCAGATGCGTTTAAAGTTTTAATTTAATAACGGATTGTTTAAATCTCGTTGCGCACAAATTCCAATAACGCTTTCACATTTTCGGCTGAGAAATCGAATTTAACACCTGCTATTTCGTACAATTCGGGAAGTGTTTTGGTATATCCCAAAGCAAGCGCCTGCTCGTAATCGGATAATGCCTTTTGAGGATTTGCTTTATAATTCCGCCAAACACCAATTGCTCCTAGTTGCGCAATTCCATATTCGATGTAATAAAATGGCACTTCGTATATATGCAATTGTTTGTGCCAAGCAGTTTCTTCAAATTCAGGATAAGAACTGCGATCTATGATATTTCCCGCAAATCTTCTGTGTATTTTTTTCCATGCCTCATTTCTCTCGGTGCGAGTTTGAGCAGGATTTTCATAGATCCAATGTTGAAATGCATCAACCGTTGCAATCCATGGAAGAATGCTGATTATTTTTTCGGTTTGATAACGTCGGGCACGATTTAATTGCTCTTCGTTTTCAAAGAATACATCCCAATGTTCCATCGAAATTAGCTCCATGGCCATCGAAGCAACTTCGGCAATTTCGGATGGTGTGCTTTTAAAGCCCGTGAGTTCTAAATCCTTGCTTACCCATGAATGTAATGCATGACCACCTTCGTGCATCATAGTAATCATATCGCGAATCGAACCTGCCGCATTCATGAAAATAAAGGGTAGGGCAGAAGCATAAAGTGGATAATTATATCCGCCTGGTGCTTTGCCTAAACGCGAATCCAAATCGAGATGGCCTTTGGTGTCCATCAATCGAATCACATCGCCATAACTGGGTTTTACTTTTGCAAAACACGCAATGGTTCTTTCAATTAAATCGCGACTATCGGTGAATGGTTCTAGTGGTTCTTTTTTATCGACATCTACTTCTAGATCCCATGGAGATAAAACATCAAGTCCCAATTTTACTCTACGCGCGTCTTCCCACTCTTCAACTAATGGAACAACAAATTCTTCTACTGATTGATGGAAGTTGAAGCATTGCTCTGCGGTATAATCAAAACGACCCATTGCGTCAAACATGTACTCACTGAAATTCCGATAGCCGGTATTGAGTGCAACTTGATGTCTCAATGCTAACAGCTGATCAAACAAAGTGTCGAGTGATTCTTGGTCTTGTTTCCTTCGAGAATTTATTTTTTCGTAAACGCTGCGTCTAACTTCACGATCTTCCGATTTAAGAAGATTCGCAGCTTGTTGAAATGTCAGTGTTCTTCCATCAATCTCCACCGACATAGCCCCGGTAATTCTTCCGTAGTCGCTTGCGAGTGTCTGGATTTCAGTAAACAAAGGAATGTTCTCCTTACGAAATAATTCAGCTTCCTTGCGAATTCCTCGAATATAAACAGCAAAAGTATCATCCTGAGAAAGGGCTTCTAAGAAATCGCTGCTTAATAATTTTCGATTAAACAAATCGGCATATTCGGCAAGATTCGGCTCTATTTCTTGAATGAAGAAATTAAGTGCTGCACGTTTTTCCTCACTAATCGTGTCGCATGTTTGACGAATGTATCTCCAACCTAAATCCTCTTGAACAACCGCTTCTAATTCACTTCGGTCGTTTAACCATTTCCGAAGTTTACGAACATCGTTTAATTCACGATGTGATAGTTCTTCGAAAAATGCATGCAAATCACTCCATGAATTAATTGTCAAATCTGATGGAAGATAAGTTGCCTGATGTTGAGAAGCTGTTTCGGACATACAAATAACTACGCGCCAGTTTTACGAACCGTTGATGTTTTAGCCATCCCTTTTGAAGACGCTTTTGGAGAAGATGTTTTTGCTACTTCTTTTGCTTTCGGTTTAGCAATTGCTTTATCTGTTTTGGGTTTATCCGATTTCGTTTCATCTGAATCGCTTTCAACTTCGACGAGCAAACCTTTTTCACTGAGTAATGCATACCATACAAATACTTTCTTCATGTCGGATGCATAAACTCGATCTTCATCAAATTCCGGAACAAACTCAGCAAATGCTGCTTTTATCGAATCGTTCGAATCCTTGGATGTTGGAACTGAAGTACCTGATTTTGAATCGCGGATGCTTCGTAAAATGTGTTTTAATGGAATATCATCGCCTTGCCCATAAATGCTAATATCATCTAAGGAACTTAGTTTACTTGTTGAATAAACCGGTAGACGTTTCCCATCTACCAATGATTCTACAATTAATCCACTTTTTGTTTGAGAGATAACTTTGTATAATCCGCTCATTCCTGTAACGGATATAATCCCGCTTAAATCCATAATATATTTTGGTTTTGATGCAAACCTAATAGAATTCCTTTGTCTTACAAAAAGGAAATTAATTTCGGTGGTTATTAATTATAATTTTCTTTCGTAAAATTTCATTCTTCGACTCGATTACAAGTACATAAGACCCAGCTTTTAAATGCGCAATATCTAATTTGAAACCATTGCCATTCAAAGTGTTTTGAAGAATTATCCGACCGCTTAAATCGAGCAATTTTATCGAAGCATTTCCAAATTTTTTATCTTTTAATTGGATGAAAATTTCTTCACTTGCTGGATTCGGAAATATCGACCATGTATCTTGGATGGAATGGATTGATAAAGGACCTCCTGTATTTTGATAAAAATTTCGGGCATCAACTGCAGCTTGCGTTAACTCATTGAGATTATTACCCGCAAGAAGTGCAAATGCAATTACTTGATCCTCGCCAGCTAAAAGCGAAAATGGACCTGCCGATACAACATTCACAATGTCGTTTCCATTTCCGCTTGTACCAGCTTCGTTTTGTGCGTTAGTAAGACTATAAAATTTCTCTGAATTACTGAATCCGTCTCCCAAGTTCACACCTCCAACACCACCACTTACATTTTCCATTGCGTGATGCATTGCAGGCACATTTGATAAAACTTGAACTCCCGTGTAAATAGAATCGATTGGAGCAGTGTATACATATCCAAGTTTCAGGGTCGATTGAAATCCTGCTCGGTTAGATGCATAATCGGCCAAATCCCAATCGGTGAATATTCCCGCATACACTTGATCGTAATTCGAAGCTGTCGCATTGTTAAACGTATATTCAACAATAACAAAATGGTCGTTAGGCGCATTCTCATCAGATAAAACTCGAACGCCCGATTCTACTTGAAAACTCGGGATATTATCGGAGAGCATTCTTCCTTGGTAAATTTCAACACTTGGAATGGAAACGGGTATTTGAAGAAGTTGATCCGTCGTTCTCCAATCCGAATCATCGATGGATTCTCCGCGCACATTATCTATAACTTCCGCTGCACTTTTGCCTAACATCAAACCGCCCTGATATAAGAGATTATCGCTATTTCTGAATTTGAAGCCGAGTCCTTTCAATAGATTGCTGCCCGTTACTCCAACCAAACTATTTCCCCCAATGGACGTCTGAATGAGGTTGTTGTCCACATTGATAAAATCAGCAAATACCGGAAAATTGAAAAACTGATTCTGTATAAAGTCATCGGCATTGCTTTGCATTTGAATACTTACGAGTTCGTTGATACTCACATTCTGTCCAATCACTAGTAAAATCGGATCAGGGTTGAAATTAATCACCTGCAAACTATTCATGGCTCCAAGCGAACGGGTGGGATTCAGAATTTGAATGTTGGGATTGTTCGAAGTGAAAACAAGATTTACGTTGTTCGCATTCGAAAGATAATTGATGAGCATTCCCGAAAGTCGGATGGTGTCGCCTGGCAAAAAAAGATTTTCCGACCCGTCCGAAAGCGAAACTTCATTCAATACAATGGATGCACGGCCGGTTTCTGACAAAGCCCGAAACAAATTGATTCTTCCGGTTCCCATTTTGCCAGAATAAGGCAAATTGAATGGAATATTATCCACTTGGTCGCAAGTAACTTTTAGCTGTTCCGAAATTTGCTGTCCGCTCATCGAAGGAAAAGCCGAACGTAATAATGTCGCACATCCAGCGGCAACTGGGGAAGACATGGAAGTTCCTCCTGTAGATAAGTATTCTCCATTCGACCAGGTCGATAAAACCATATCGCCGGGAGCAAAAATATCTATGCCAACTCCGTAATTCGAAAAGTCCGATTTGAAATCTTGATCATTGGTAGAACCCACCGACATCACATACGGATACATGGCAGGATAAAAAAGCTCTTCGTTATTGTTGTTGCCTGCTCCGCAATAAACAGCACAATCCATATTGATTGCAGCATACCGAATAATTTCGGCGTTTACTTCACTGTATTGGTTTCCACCCCAAGAACAATTAATTACTTTGCAGCCATGATCGGCAGCATACACAACACCTTCGTAAGCACCGGTTAATTGCCCTGCGGAATTGGCAACTTTCACATGAATAAATCGACATTTGTAACCTGTTCCGGCAACCCCTGTAGAATTATCGGTGCTCGCAGAGCTTAATCCACTCACATGTTGTCCGTGAAAATTTCCATCGGAAGTTGGGTTTGAGTCGTTGTTTCCAGTATCCCAACCCATGAAATTATCTACGTAACCATCATTGTCATCGTCAATTCCATTAATTGGATCGGCATAATTACGTTGGATGTTCGCCGAAATATCGGGGTGAAAAGGATCGTATCCTGTGTCAGTAATTCCAATAGTGGTTGTTGTATCGCCTTGGAATAAATCCCAAGCAGCAAAAGCATTTATTTTCGAAAGTGCATACTGCTCCGAAATGCGCGTATCGTTGGGAACATAACATAAGGAAGGAACAAAATGCGGTTCTGCAAACTCAATTTCTTTGAACGATTTTCATGCTTTGATGATTTTTGGAATCGATGTATTCTCGGGAAATTCGATGCGGTACAGTTTGGTTAAATCGGCCAAACGTTCCCCGCGATTGTTGTATTTACTTGCAGGAGATTTAGCCAAAGGGAATTTTCGAGAAAGTTCGAATCCTCCATGTTTACTAAAAAATTCATGCAGGTTTTCAGGGAATTGATTTCCGTTTGAATATTCATTTTTTAAACGAAAGTTGATGACTCCTGAAATGTATGGGTCGGAAAATTCTGTCGACTGAATGATTGTTTTATTCTGCGCTTGGATGGGAAGCCAGCTAGAAAGTAAGAGCAAGATTAGTAA
Organism: Bacteroidia bacterium; assembly: GCA_964203455.1. GTDB lineage: Bacteria > Bacteroidota > Bacteroidia > M30B66 > M30B66 > CALQRR01. The sequence goes on along the minus strand of CAXNNF010000043.1, from coordinate 2,037 downwards.
ACGTGTCATAGAGCGAAGTTCGGGATTTATCAAACATGCAGAAAAAAATAAATTAAATAAATTGATGGAATTATTGGCGATATATGTCGGGAATTAAGACATATTTGTATTTTTGACAAAAATGCCGACAATGATTTCTCAAAATCTAAAGTTTTTACGCAAATATTCAGGACGTTCACAAGAGGAAGTGTCTCAAGCTTTGGCTGTTAAACGGACCACATTGAGTGGATATGAAAATGGATCTGCTGAACCCAATACTGACAATTTAATTCGCATTGCCGATTATTATCATGTGTCATTGGATGCGCTTCTTCGGGAAGATTTAAGTGCTCGTTCGGAAAAAGATTGGTCGAATAGTAAATCAGAAAACAAGGTTGACATCACCGGAGCTCAGATGCGTGTTATTGCAACCACGGTGAATCAAGATAACATCGATAATATCGAATTGGTTCCCGTAAAAGCATGCGCTGGGTACACAACCGGTTACGCCGACCCTGAGTATATTCGCGTATTACCAACGTTTCAATTGCCATTTCTTTCGCCCAATAAAAAGTATCGCACATTCCCAATTACAGGCGATTCGATGCCTCCGGTTTCGGATGGATCTTGGGTAACGGGCGAGTATCTTCAGAATTGGAATTTTATTCGAAATGGCAATCCGTATATTGTCATCACCAAAGACGAAGGCATTGTATTTAAGGTGATTTATAACCAAATAGCTGATAACGGAACCCTTTTACTTTGTTCAACCAATCCAGCTTACGAACCTTACGAAGTTCATGTGGATACAGTTCAGGAAATATGGAAGTTCACCAATTACATCAGCTCCGAATTACCCGAACCCAACCTCGATCGAAATGAATTATCGAGCACCGTTATGCAGCTTCAACGAGATGTAAAACGCTTGCAGAATTCCTACAAAACAGTACAATAAAAAAAGCCGCTTCTTGGTAGAAGCGGCTTTCCTTTTTGAATAGATTTAATTATTTCTGAATGACTAAACGGGCAGTTGTTTTGCTGCCGTTAGAAGTTGCTTGAAGGATATAAATACCATTGGCAAGATTTTGTAAATCGAGTGTTCCAATGGTTTGATTTATACCACCAGCAATGAATTGGTTATGGACAACTTTACCAGCAATATCCAAAACAGATAATTGAATGTCTGCAGATTTTGTTTCCAATACAACAGTGAAAAGACCTGCTGAAGGATTTGGTAAAATCATCATTTCATTCAACACGGGAGTTTCAATTCCAACATTTGTATTGCTACATGGTTCCGCAGCACCTGAAATGTATTGCATTGTTTGGAAATTAATGTAACAAGCATATTCTGGATGATCAACAAATGGATTACGGTTTCCTTGCAAAGAATCGAGGAATTCGTTACGTGCTTTTTCATATGCACTTGGCAAATCTTCGTAATGCCATTTTCTTAAGACGTTTTGATCTTGGTAACGAGTACTCGTATTCGGTAAACCCCAATTATTTCCAGAAACACCATTGTAGCAAGTTGACATGTAGAAAAGTGCACGTGCGGCATCTCCTTTATGCTCATCGCGTGGTTCAAAAACTACTTTCCCATTTGCATTCAATCCAAATTTACAACCTAAATACGTGGCACTTGGAGTAACAACTTCGCCCAATGGATAATCCAAACGAACCTGATTTGCATTTTCAAATTCAGCAGGGAACAAATGATGTTGATCGTTGTATTCTGGTAGTTCTGGATTATCGGCTGGGTTTGTTGGCATCCAAGCGTGGCAGTATGTATGCTCGCGGCTCAATACCGACCAGTCGTAAGGTTCAGAATATATGTATTGCAATCCAGAATAAACACAGGTCACAACTCGTTGCCCATTTGCAGTATCGCGCCCTTCAAAATTCCGAAGAATAGTTTCGTCATAATTGCCATAAAAAATGGATGTATGAGGATTTATCAATGAATGTAAATCGTTTACAAACGTTGCATTGGCAGTGTTAATTCCCGAATACAATGAACCTGCGTTGTTTGTTGCCGAGGTAACATTTGCATTAAGC
>CAXNNF010000042.1:0-7428 GCA_964203455.1 Bacteroidia bacterium | reverse complement strand
GCCAAGAATATTATATTCGGGTTTTAGATTATTTCACTATATATTACGATTCAACTAATGTTGATAATGAATATTATACCCGAAATTTTTATGTGAATCTTTGTTACGATTGCGTTGGTTTATCCTCTTCAATTGCCACCGTTAATAATGTGTCAACTACCAATTGTGAAGGAACCGTTCCATTAATTGTTTCAACTCAAAGCGGTGTCACTTTCCAATGGTATAAACAAGGACTAGCAATTCCGAATGCAACAGATAGTATTTATCTTGCTGCAGAATCGGGGGGCTATAGTTGCGTGGTATCATCGCCTTCCTGCACCAATACCTCTAACATAGTTAATGTAATTGCATCCGCTCCAGCTTCGATAACTATTAATGGACAAACAGCTGTTTGCAACGGCCAATCTACTTTACTTCAAGCCAATCAGGGTCTTGGTTTCACTTATCAATGGAGTCAAAACGGGGTTCAATTAACAACGGCAAATTCTTCGAGTCTTGTTGTATCAGAACAGGGAACCTATTCGGTGGAAGTAATCAATGGTTCATGTATTTCATCAGCTCAAACCATTATTACTGCCGGAGTAACGCCAGTTGCGCCTGACATTTCCTCTTTAGGAAGTTTGGTGTTATGCAATGGCAGTAATGTTTCATTAGAAGGCTTATTTACCCCAGGAATTAATTATCAATGGACTTTGAATGGAGACAGCATTGTTAACGCTACTTCGGCAAATTATACAGCTGACGTTGCTGGTATCTATTGTTTGGTGGTATCAAATTCTTCCGGTTGCAGAGATACTTCCAATTGCATCATTGTTACCAATTGTGTTGGTTTCGAAACACTATCATCGTCCGATATTGCACTCTACCCAAATCCAGCTAGCCAGTTATTAACTCTGGAGATTCCATCGAATCATCGGATTGGTTCCATTGAAATACTTGACATGCAAGGGCGCACAATACACGTTCAAGCATACAATTCCTCCAATGGGAAATACCAAGTTCCGGTTTCTGAAATTTCAAATGGAATTTATTTCATTTCAATCAGTACTGATCAAGGTAATATTACCAAACGATTTGTGAAATCGGAATAGTTCCCTCATTCCCCATTTTCTTGGTTCTCAAAATTGGCTGTATTTTTTAAATACAGCCAATTTTGTTTTGTACTAATCAACAAACCAAAATTTCCGAATTTTTAGGGTGTATTTTACCTAAAATGGTCATTCATCCCTAGAAAAGGCCATTTCATCCCAGATTTTTAATTCTATTGATTTTTTTATTTACTTTCGCGAATCGAACTACAAACTCCATTATTTAAAAACCACATGAAATCTATTCTACGAATCTTATTGCTTTTAATTGTTTCACTTTCAATTAATTCCAGTTCTAACGCACAAGAAAATCAAACGTGTGCAACTGCTTTGAGTATTGGGAATTATTGTATTGCTGTCAATGAAACTCCATTAGTTTCTATAGTTGGGGATGCATCCGAATATCCTAATCAAATTACAAACCTTGGGAATGGATGCCCTAATCCTGGTTCTTCACCCACTCTCGAACTTTGGTATACGTTTACTGCACCAGGAGCTCAAGTAAATATTTCATTAGAGCAGCAAGGCCCTATTTTACCGAGTTTCATTTTCCCGTATTCTGAAATGTTAGAGGTATATTCGGGAAACTGTTCAGGACCTACTTTAATTTCTTGCAATTATGACGATAATGCAATAGCTCTTTCGGGTTTAACTGTTGGCCAAACGTATTATTTAAGAATTTTAGACCGAAATTTAGGTGAGGCCTCAGGTTATTCATTTTTTGCAGCTTATTTCATTAAAATATGTGCTGATTGTAGTGCATTTAATACGAATATCAGTCCAACAACCGGTTTATCAAACTGCACCGGCGCTCCAATAACGCTAACTTCCAGTGCGAACAATAACGTTTCTATTCAATGGCAATTTAATGGAACGCCAACTGGATCAAGCTCCTCATCTTTTTCAGCAACTCAAACGGGCGAATATTCCCTTCTTGTAACACCCAATACCCCGAGTCCTGGTTGCCCTCCATTTACATCAAGCACAAATGTCTTCATAGGAACACCAGCCCAAATTACGAGTAGTACAGGCCAATTTGGATTATGCAATGGAGCAACAACCAATACGCTCTTAGCTCCAATTTCAACAGGCAATACCTATGCATGGAGTCAAAATGGAGTGTCAATTCCAAGTCAAACTGGACCTAATTTAATTGTTTCAGAAATAGGTACATATATGCTAACATTAAATGATGCTGTTTGCCCTCAAACTACCTTTACTGTGAATGTTGGTCAAGGAGTAATTCCTGCATCACCGGAGGTATCAAGTTTAAATGGAATATACATTTGCAATGGAACTCCTGTTCAATTGGAATGTTCTAATTCAAATCTAGACGTTAATTATCAATGGACATTGAATGGAGATTCTATTCCAAATGAAACCTATGCATCGATTAATGCAACTCAAGGGGGGTATTATTGTTTGATTGCTTCAAATCAGGGTGGCTGTTTTGCTACTTCAAATTGCATTAACATCTACGAAGATTGTGTTGGCATTGAAACTATTGATTCGGACTTAATTACACTTTATCCCAATCCTGCAAATCAACAATTGAACATTGAGCTACCAAGTAATCAAGTAGCAGAGTCTATTGTTATTAACGATTTACAAGGTCGAGTTGTACAAGTCCAAAGCAATTTAAATGTTAATGGGTTACTTCAAATCCCAATCATTTCATTAGAAAATGGGGTGTATCACATTTTCATTAATACAAATAAAGGGGTCTCGACAAAGCAATTTGTGAAAATTAATTAATCAAGTCGACTTCTTAAATAAATAAAAACCCTCTAAAATCAAAAACTAAATTCTTTTCCCAACACAAATTTTAATTTATGAAACTACTTCAACGAATTTCAATTATAGTTTTAATTACATTGTTTAATACAATTAATCTCAATGCACAGTGTAATGTCAATTTTGATAACTATTATTCTTTTGATGTCGATATGCCTGATAATTATTCGTTAGCCTGGCAATATACAAGTGGAATCACATATAGATTCCCAGTTACTCAGGGCATAACTTACGAATGGTCATTGAGTGCTGATGAGGGTGTTGATAATGGAAATCCATCCAATAGCTCAACACCTAGCTGTTTTGCTTTGAAAGATGTAGAATTTGGAAATGAGATTTCAAATGATTTTGCATCATTAGGCTCAGATAATAGAGCTAAAATTACTTGGACGGCAACTTATACGGGTTCTATTTACATTCAAACATTTGGTATGTTTGTAGATTTTACGGTTCCTTTTTCAAACATTGCATACCGCGCCTACAATTGCAACCCTCTTTCAAACTTAACTTTGTCAACATTAAATGAAACAAATACATTTTGTGTAGGACAATCTCAGGTATTATCTTATCCTACAATTCCAAATGCATATTATAGATGGTTTGTAAATGGGCTTGAGTCAACTTTACATGAGTCAACTTTTTCTGTTTACGAAAGTGGGCAAATACAAATGGAAATTACTCTCCCAAATACCTCTTGCGCAGTTTATACGAATGACATCAATATTGCAGAAGAAAATGTTTTTATAACAATGTCAGATACTATTACGAGCTTATGTAATGTTAATTCACCCCCTACACCGCCAGTTTCTAAAACATTATTTGCAAATAGTAACGGACAAGATGGGACTTACCAATGGTTTAAAGACGGTCAGCCAATTGCAACTACTAACTCAATTGTTATTATCGAAAGCGGACTTTACAAAGTTAAACGAACAGGCGTAAGTCCGTTTAGTTGCATTGCAGAAGATTCTATACAAATTAGTATTGGTACTGTACCTCCAACTCCGAATATTAATCTACTTTCGAATGATACCATCTGTAATGGAGTACTAGCTCAACTTGAAATTACTAATAGCGTTGGTAGTAATTTAACATATATATGGCAACTAAATGGTGCTGATATTCCTGCATCAAGCTTCAGCAATTGGAATACAAGTATAGAAGGAACATACTCACTTGTACTTTCCGATTCGGTAGGATGTTTATCGGCCTCTTCGAATACCTTATCACTTACCACAATTGATTGTACTGGTTTCGAAACACTTCAAGCTACTGATATTGTAATTTATCCCAATCCGGCCAACCAATTTTTAAATCTGACAATGCCTTCCAATTATCAGGTAGCAACAATATCCATATTCGATATGCAAGGCCGTTCAATCAATTTAAATGTTGCACCTTCGTCCAATGGCACATATCAGATTCCTCTTCATGATATTTCCAATGGGCTTTATTTAATTTCTATCAATACTTCTAAAGGTTTGATAACAAAGCGTTTTGAGAAATTTAATTAATTCCAATTAACATATTTCCTTTTTAAACATGAAAAAAATACTTCTGTTTATCGCATTTGCATTGACTATAAACATGTGTAATGCACAAGATTCTGAATCGGATACTTCTGCATCTGGATCAGGTAAAAAAGCGGCAGCTGCATTTAGTCAGTTTAGTTTTGGTGGGGGTGTTGGTGGTGCTGCTGCTACTCCTAAAATTACATTAAACTCGTATCGGTTTTCTGCTTTGATTGGAAAAGGAGCTTGGGATTTTTATTTATTCAATTCGGTTCCATCAATTCAAAGTGTAGCAGCCGATAGTGAACAATATGTTCGTGGTGACTTATTACGTCAAGCGGGAGGTTTGCTTAATCTATCTGTTTCTAAGGTTGGATATTTCGGCTATGGAAAAGATGATAATGTGAAAGAAGTAAAGGGAGCTCAACTCGATTTTAGAATAGGTGGGAAAGCCATTGACGTGCCTAATCGTAGAAAAGGAAGCAGTTTTTTGGTGCCTATTATAGTTTCATCTGTAGATTTAAGGTATTTGATTCCGTTGGTTGTGAAAGATTCAAACAAAAAGAAAGGCCAAAAATTTAGTCTTCAAGATAACATGGTCGGGAACTTATCTTTTAGATTTTTGGGTTCGGTTATGCAAGTTATGAATCAAGATATTTATAGTTCTTATTACAGAAGCACCAAAGGCGTTCCTGCTAGCCCTACTGTTTTGGTTGGAACTTTTGAAATGTACTTCTATATAAGTGATCAGATTTATATTAATGCTGGTTACACTCTATCTAATCAGCCCTTAATTCCTGCAATGCCTTTCTTTTCGCTTAGTTACGGAGCTAAGAAATAATTCCTTTTCCGATTTTCATTTGAATTGTTTTTATGACAAAAAGAATCTTCCTTTTAATTTTCTTAAATTGGGCGCTAAGCCCTAGTTCTTTTGCGCAGTCATTAACTAATTTCAGTGGACTCCGAAATACCGAATTGGAAAAATACCAATGCGATGGGGCAGATGCTGTAAATGAAATAAGAACTCAATTACCAGGACAAGGCTTGCCTGCATTCGGATCGCAAGCCATGCCAGGGTCAACAAGAACAGTTATTCCCAAAGTCGAACGTGTTTCAATTTTAGAAGACCGTTCTTCACAAATTACCGGCGAAATCTATTTCAATGGATTTGATGGTGGAGGTAGTCTTCGTGTATATGTTAGTAGCGATAAGGGCAATGAACAAAAGGAAATTCCTGCACAGGTAATTCCAATTTCTGGAACATCCGGTATGTTGGATTTACTTTTAAAATTACCAGCTGGTACACCAGAAAACGCATACTATAAATCTTCCTTCTTACGCATGGTTTATACTCCATCAAGCCATGGAGCTGGTAAAACATTTTGCTTTAAGATGAATAAACGCTGGCGAGTGGTTCCCAACAATCAAAATGTTGTTGTGAAAGTTCAACCTGTTCCCTATGCAAAAGCTAATACTACAGGCGATTACGCAAAAATGGAGAAGCCCGGAAATCCATTAAAGGCCTCTAATAAACAAACAACAAGCAATACGGAAGCAGCGAAATTGAGAAAAGATACAGTCATTGAATCAGAAGGCATTTCGAATATTACTTTTTCATTATTCGAAGATTTCTATACCGATTATGCTTTTACCAATCCTAACGAAATTTCGAGTATTCAATTGGATGCTGTTTATCAAGACAAGAATGTAAATTCTGGGGTTTACTATTACCGACCGGCAGCATACAATCTTTCTTGGGGCGAAAACGAGGGGTTTAAATTTTCGATGCAATACGGATCGGGAGGTTCATCGAACGACGGCAATGTGAATATGACTGCCTCGCTTTCATGCGATATCAATAGCCAGGAGTCCGATTTTATAACGAGTGTTATTAAAAATCATGTTGAATCTAAAAACAAGCACTTTGAAGAAGCCAAAGCCATTTTGCCAAGCGATCCCAAAATTAGCTTTCAAGGAAATGCGCAGAGTTTCAATATCTCTTCCGATAAATTTTCGGCTAATGTGGTGAGTTCAATATACGAACCCATTACCATGGCTTGGACTGCAAGCAGCGATGCTACCAATGAAATGATTGCCGCACTTGGAGAAAATATTGGTATCGCGGGAAGTTTATCTTATAGTCCAGGAATTGGGGTTTCAAACATGTCTATTCCTATGCGTTTAAATTTGGCCGATAAATCATCATTTGGCCGTTTAAAGCTTGAAAAAGAAACTTGGAGAGAAACCAAATGGAGTAACAAATTCCCATACGCTATTAAAATAAAAAATCTCCATGTTATTATTCTTCATCCGGATGGTTCACCATGTATTTATACATGGAATTTAGGTGATAAAACAATTCCATCTCAGGCCCAAATTCAATTTGAAGGTACTACTGTTCCTGCTTGGATAGATAACAATGAAAATGTACTTCGTATGTGGATGGAATATGAAGTGCTTCCATGCAAAGAATGTGATCAAGAAATTGTCGATATGATTTCTTCTGGAACAACGGGTGGTAAGCAACGAACGGTTTCTTTCCGTTCATTGGGTTTATTGAATAGATATGATGCCAAATACCTTAAATTGGAAATCCGCTCTAAATACCTTGATCCTAAGGGAAAAACAACGATGATTAAGTCACTTACGATTGACCAAGATGAAAAGACGTATGATGTTGGCCCGTTTTATGTTTGGAGCGATAAAGAGCTCCGATACGAGTATAAAATAACGTTAATCAATGATGAAACATCTGTTGAAGGCGCCAATTGGATTGGTGAAAGTTCGATGGAAGTAATGATGAATAAATCGGCTGCCGAAAAATCACTGGGAAATAATTTACCTGCTAAAAAGAATTAGCGCATAAAATGAAATCAAATTTTATCATATTATTTGTGCTTTTCCTTTACGGTCTTTCATACAAGGGCTTATCTCAGCCTGTTATGAATAATAAAGAGCGTATTAATAATCTTGATATTTTCCCCGATTTAAAAAAGAAGAACGTTTATTATTTGCCACCTGGTGACTTATATCTC
>CAXNNF010000041.1:0-7643 GCA_964203455.1 Bacteroidia bacterium | reverse complement strand
TTTTCTTGAGTAATTACCAAGCAACTTCTTCTACCATTTACGTTTCCGATATGAATTTTTCGTTCAGCAATGGAATTGTATATGGCAATCTGCAAAACAATAATGAGCTAGATGTTGATAGTCAAACAGGCGCTGCATTTAACTGGAGTTTCGACAATTCGGTGCTAAAAGTTGCCAACGAGAATATTAATACGGAAGATGCTTCCCATTTCAGCAACATGGTTTTCAATTCCGATCCATTGTTCCGAGATAATTCAGGACAAGACTATCGTATAAGCGAAAGTTCTTCAGCACGAAATAAAGGAAATGCGGCTGTGGTAAATGAAAGTCCTTCGATTGAAATTGATTTATTAGGCAACAGTCGTTTATCGGATGGAATGCCCGACTGCGGTGCCATCGAGTTTACTCCATAATTCATCGGAAATTAATTGAATTCCGATTAGCTTTGTGTCGAATTTACACTCAAAAATGAAGCATATTGCAGTTTTAACTTCTGGTGGCGATGCCCCCGGAATGAATGCTTGTATTCGCGCTGTTGTGCGAACAGCTATTTACAAGAATATATCCGTAACAGGAGTTGTTGCAGGTTACGAAGGTTTGATAAATGGGGAATTCAAAAAAATGGATTCTACCTCGGTGGGTAATATCATTCAAAAAGGCGGAACCATATTGAAGACAGCTCGAAGCGAGCGTTTCAGAACAAAAGAAGGCCGAGAAGAAGCATACAAAAACATGCAAGAAAGAGGCATCGATGGCTTGGTTGTTATTGGTGGCGATGGTTCGTTTCAAGGTGCGGACATACTCGCTTCCGAATATCCCGACATTCGTGTAATCGGCATTCCGGGCACCATCGATAACGATTTATTTGGAACCGATTTTACGATTGGATACGACACTGCAATTAATACGGTTGTTGAAGCCGTTGATAATATTCGCGATACCGCTAGTTCTCACAATCGTTTGTTTTTTGGGGAGGTAATGGGCCGCGATGCGGGATTGATTGCACTTCGCAGCGGGATTGCTTGTGGTGCAGAAGCCATTCTGATTCCCGAAACCAAAACACATATCGATAAACTCATTGCTCAACTCGAACGTGGTTGGAAACGTCAAAAATCGGGACACGTCATTATTGTTGCTGAAGGTGATGATGCGGGTGGAGCCTTTAAAATAGCAGAAATTGTTCAACAAAAGTTCGATAAACTCGAAGCCAAAGTGTGTATACTTGGTCATATTCAACGTGGCGGAAACCCAACCTGTATGGATCGAGTTTTGGCGACTCGTTTGGGCTATGAGGCTGTTGGCGCTTTAATCGATGGGCAAAACAGAGTTATGGCAGGACAAATTGCTGGAAAAGTTTCGTTTACTCCTTTACAAAAAGCAGTAAAGCACAACATCGATATTAACGAAACCATTTTACACATCGCTGAAATCATGTCGCTTTAAGCTATTGTAAATAGTACAAAAAGCTATTATTACTGAATTTTAAATAAGAAAACATTAAAATTCTATTTGCTGCTTGAAGATGCTTTATCTATTTTGCGGCAAATATTAAAGTATTATGAAAAATAACAGGGCTTTTGCCACACTTATTTCAGTGTTCTTTTTTTGGGGGTTTGTAGCGGCAAGCAACGACATTTTGATTCCCGTATTTAAGGAACAATTGCATCTAGAACAATGGCAAAGCCAGATGATTTCTTTTGCCTTTTATGTAGCATACACAATAGGTTCGGTTATTTATTTTCTACTTTCAAAATTTACTGGGGGAGATATTCTAAATCGGATTGGATACAAAAATGGCATTTCATTAGGCCTAGTTATTTCGGCATTCGGGACATTACTTTTTTATCCAGCTGCAGAAATGGCTTCGTTTCCATTAATGATTTCAGGTTTATTCATTGTTGGATTAGGCTTTTCTCTTCAGCAAACTGCTGCTAATCCATTAGCAATTTCTATTGGTGATCCAAGCAAAGGTGCTCAACGATTGAGTCTTGCGGGAGGAATTAACAATTTCGGAACAACCATTGGCCCGCTAATCGTGAGTTTTGCCATTTTTGGAGCAGTAGCTGGTTCAGCACAAGTGAACTCATTGGATGCAGTAAAAATTCCTTACCTCATTTTAGGAGCAGCATTCCTAATTGTAGCGGTTATTTTTAGATTTTCTTCTCTACCGAATAAAATTGAGACGCCTGAAACTGTCGTTGAATCGAATCATTTGGTTGGAGGAAAAACATCTGCAACGCAATATCCTCAATTATGGATGGGAATGATTGCTATTTTCTTATACGTAGGTGTTGAGGTTTCTACAGCATCTAACCTTCCCGAATTTATGAAGCAACATTTGAACACACCAACAAATCAAATTGCTCCGTATGTTTCTTTATTCTGGGCTAGTTTAATGATTGGTCGTTGGACTGCCGCCGTTGGTGCTATGAATGTAAAAAGCAGCATGAAACAAGTTTTACGTTTTGTATTGCCTTACCTCGCTTTTGGGGTTTTCATCATTGCCAATACTATTGCTAGCCAAGATTTATCATCATTGTATTTATATGGAGTTATCCTTCTTGTTTTGATTGCTGCCGATTTTTTAAGTCAAGGAAATCCAGCAAAACAACTTTTGATTTTCTCTAGTCTTGGAATACTGGCATTGATTATTGGAATGCTTGCCGATGGAATGATTAGCGTTTACGCATTTATAAGTGTGGGTCTATTTTGTTCAACACTTTGGCCATGTATTTTTACTTTGGCAATTGCTGGTTTAGGGAAGCACACCAATCAAGGTTCCGGGTTCTTAATCATGATGATTATGGGAGGCGGTTTTATTAGTCTTTTCCAAGGTGTACTTGCCGACGATTCTTTATTAGGAATTCAATATAGCTATGTTGTAGGTGTTCTTTGCTTCTTATATTTGGCGTTTTATGGATGGAAAGCAAGTAAAATTTTAAAGAAACAAGGAATTCAGTACGAAACGGTTGCAGGAGCTCATTAGTCCTGATAATATTTGAAATGGAAGAAGTTGTTGCAGGTATTGACATTGGTGGAACCAATACTACTATAGGTCTTGTAAGTAAAGCGGGTCGTGTTCTAGCGAAAGATGGTTTAAAAACGAAGCACTTTCCAGAAATTGGCGATTTTGTGATTGCTGCAAACGAAATCATAAATAAGCAAATTGAGAATCTTCGTCAGGATTCACCCGAATTAACATTAAAAGGGATTGGAATTGGTGCGCCCAATGCAAATCCTTTCAAAGGCACTATCGAAAATGCACCCAATTTGAGCTGGAGAGGCATTGTTCCTTTGGCTAAATTGATGAGCGATTCATTGCAAGTTCATTGCAAACTAACAAACGACGCAAAGGCAGCGGCTCTTGGCGAACAACATTTTGGTGCAGCAAAAGGCATGAAAGACTTTTTGGTCATTACCTTAGGTACTGGGCTAGGAAGCGGTATAATTGCTAATGGATCTTTGGTTTATGGACACGACGGTTTTGCGGGAGAACTCGGGCATATAAATGTAGTTCCTGGCGGGAGATTGTGTGGTTGCGGCCGAAATGGTTGTCTCGAAACGTATGTTAGTGCCACTGGCTTAGTAAATACCTTCCACGAATTGAACCCAAATGCAAGTCCTGAAATGGATGCGCGCGCCATTGCAGAATTAGCGAAAGCAGGCGATACTATTGCCATTGAAGCTTATCGTCGAACAGGTGAAATGCTTGGTTTTTCTTTAGCTAACAGCGTTGCTTATACAAGTCCAGAAGCCATTTTTCTTTTTGGAGGATTGATTCGTGCTGGCGAGATTCTTTTCAAACCAACACGCGAAGCATTTGAGAAAAATTTATTGAACAATTACAAAGGCCATATTCAAATCCATCCATCTGCTTTACACGAAAGTGATGCTGCTGTATTGGGCGCTGCTTCAATCATCTGGAACGAATAAAACTTATGAAACACCTTGCTGTCTTCCTGATTTGTCTGCTTTCTCAATGCATCCTTCAGGCGCAGAAAGGCATCATACCTCAACCACAAGAAATTAAGTTCAACGGACAAGATTTTGTTGTTGAATCTCCCATCATTACGTTCGATGATTCTTTAATTTATCCAGAAGCAGTATTCTTAAAGGAATCCTTAAATCGATTTTATCACCAATCATTGCAAATCGTGCGATTACATAACATTGCACCCGAAAAAGACCCTCCACTTTTCATACAACTTCAAACCATTCGACCCGATACATTGCTTCCAATTGGATGGTACAATTTGAATGTAGATAAAAACAGAATCAACATTACCGCCACCGAAAAGACAGGGATTTTTTACGGAATTCAATCACTCATACAACTCGGCTATTTCAACGCTGATAAGCAGTTCGCATTTCATGGGGTAAAAATTACCAACGATTATCCCAACATGAAATGGCGTGGGATGCACCTCGATGTGAGCCGACATTTCTTTCCCAAAGAATTCATTCTAAAATACATCGATTTATTGGCGATGAACAAAATGAACGTCTTCCATTGGCACCTTACGGATGATCAAGGTTGGCGCATCGAAATCAAGAAGTATCCAAAACTCACTTCGGTGGGCGGCTGGCGGAAAGGCTCCATGATTGGGCATTACAACGAACAACGCTACGACACGATTCGCTATGGCGGATTTTACTCCCAAGAAGATATTCGCGAAGTAGTGGACTATGCCGAAAAACGTCACGTAACCATTGTTCCTGAAATTGAAATGCCCGGTCACGCATTGGCTGCTCTCTCCGCGTATCCGCAATTTTCTTGCACCGGCGGACCCTTTGAAGTAGCAAAAGGATGGGGCGTTTTTGACGATGTGTTTTGTCCAAAGGAAGAAACGTTCTCTTTTGTACAAGATATTTTGGATGAAGTAGTAACGCTTTTCCCCGGAAAATACATTCATATTGGTGGCGACGAATGCCCAAAAACTCGCTGGGAAAAGTGTAAGGCCTGTCAGAAACGCATAAAGGATAATAACCTAAAAGACGAGATGGCTTTGCAGAGTTATTTTATTCAACGCATAGAGAAATACCTCAACAGTAAAGGCAAACAGATTATTGGTTGGGACGAAATTTTGGAAGGCGGATTGGCTCCCAATGCAGCAGTCATGAGTTGGCGCGGGATAGAAGGAGGCATTGAAGCAGCGCATCTGCATCATCCGGTTGTGATGACTCCTGGAACACATTGCTATTTCGATCATTATCAAGGAAACCCACGACAAGAACCGATTGCCATTGGCGGATTTACCTCGCTCGAAAAAGTATACAGCTTCAACCCTATTCCTGAAAAACTCAGCCCAGAAGAACGCACGTATATTTTAGGTGCACAAGGAAATGTGTGGACCGAATACATCAACACTTCACGTGAAGTAGAATACATGGCCGTTCCGCGCATGAGCGCATTGGCAGAAGTACTTTGGTCGAAAGAATCAACGCGCAATTACATCCAATTCACTGAACGCTTGACTGAATTTTCGGGTTTATTAAAGAAGATGGATGTGAACATGGCGCATAGTTGGCAGCTTGCTGTCGTGAGCACCATTCAAGAAGGAAATGAATTGAAGGTGATGGCAACACCGCCAGTTCCTGGGAAAGAAATCCTGTATGAGATTTCCAATCCCAAAGTAGATTTCAAAGGGAATATTGCGACGTTGAAATACACTCAGCCTTTGTCGCTCGAAACGGTGATGGATGGCGCACGTTTCCGATTTATTGTGACTGAAAACGATGCACAGTATGAAAGCAGCCTCATTATTCGAAAGCATTTAGCCAATGGAAAAAACGTAAGTTTCAAAAACCCACCATCGGAACATTATCCGGGAAAAGGCGGCTTTACCTTGGTGGATGGAATTGAAG
Source organism: Bacteroidia bacterium (assembly GCA_964203455.1). Taxonomy (GTDB): domain Bacteria; phylum Bacteroidota; class Bacteroidia; order M30B66; family M30B66; genus CALQRR01. The sequence goes on along the minus strand of CAXNNF010000041.1, from coordinate 1,778 downwards.
CAGTACTCCCACGTATAAACAGCGAATGGCTTGGCTGGAGCGGAGATGACATGATTGCGACAATTGATTTGGGGGCTGAACAAAAAGTCAGTTTTGCAGAAATTGGAGTTCTTCACGACCCAAATAATTGGATTTACAAACCATCACATATTCAACTCGCATACTCCTCAGATGCCAATAACTGGACTGACATTTTAAGCACTTTAGTTGCCCCGTTTAGTCCGAATCCTCGAAAAGAAATACATAAATTTAGTCCGATAAATACCCGTTTTATTCGTATAATAGCAAAAAATCCCGGAGTAATATCTACAGGAAATCCGGGTGCTGGAAAAAATTCTTGGATCTTTTTTGATGAAATTATAATTGAATAATGGCAAGCAATCGACGCAATTTTCTTAAATCCGGCATACTCGGAACAGCTGCTTTGGGCATTTCGCCTTTTGTGAAAGACAGCATGGGCGCAACGTTCAACGAAGCCTCTTCCCCACTCGTTCAGCAAAAACCCATTGTGCTTTCAACTTGGCAATTTGGCTTGAAGGCCAACGAAGAAGCTTGGAAAATTTTATCTAAAAACGGGCATGCCTTAGATGCAGTCGAAGCTGGAGTGATGGTGATTGAAGCAGATCCGGAAGAAACCACTGTAGGTTATGGAGGAACGCCCGATCGTGATGGCCGTGTTACCTTGGATGCTTGCATCATGGACGAAAACCTCAACATTGGATCGGTGGCCTGTTTGGAGCATATCATGCATCCCATTTCGGTGGCGCGGAGGGTGATGGAAAAAACGCCTCACGTCATGTTAGTGGGAGATGGTGCTTTGCAATTTGCCTTGGAGCAGGGCTTCCCAAAAATCAATTTACTTACCCCAAATTCGGAAGCTGCATGGAAAGAATGGCTGAAGAAAGCGGAGTATAAGCCCAAAGTAAACATCGAAAATCACGATACCATTGGCATGATTGCCCTCGATGCGCAGGGTCGTTTATCAGGATGTTGTACTACTTCCGGCATGGCGTTTAAGATGCACGGCCGCGTTGGCGATTCACCTATTATTGGTGCTGGTTTGTATGTAGATGGTGAGATTGGAGCAGCTACTGCAACCGGACATGGAGAAGAAGTGATTCGTATTGCCGGTTGTCATTTAGTAGTTGAACTTATGCGCCAAGGAAGAACGCCCGAAGAAGCCTGTAAAGAAGCCGTTGAGCGTGTGTATAAGAAGCAAAAACATCGAATTAAAGACATTCAAGTAGGATTTATTGCCCTCAACACTGTTGGACAATATGGTGCTTATTGCGTGCAGCCCGGTTTCAATTATGCCGTGCACGATTTGAATGGCAATCGCTTGATAGATGCGGGAAGTCGGATTTGATTTAGCGTTCGAAAAATCTTGCTGATTGCTTGGGTGAACCATCCATATTCAAAACACTCCAAGACATTACCGGGGCAACTTCATTCAATTGCCAAAAGAGTGTTCCCATACAATACGGAGCGGCCTTTTTATGCGCCTTGCTGGCAGCAGCATACACCTGTTTTTGCAAATATTGAGAAGAGGTAATGATTTCCTGATTCGTGGTATGAGGCAATCCGTTTTGATCGAGATAACGAATCAGCAAGCCAATGCCTTTATAGCTTTTCACTAAATCGCGCAAATCAATTTCATTTAGTCTTTTACCGTAAGCTTCTTCCAATACTTCTACAGAAGGGAATGACGGAAAACCATATTCACTCATAAAACGAGGAATGCGTGTAAGCACCGAATCCACGGGATATTCTCCATGCCA
>CAXNNF010000040.1:0-7716 GCA_964203455.1 Bacteroidia bacterium | reverse complement strand
TTTATTTTCAATTTCGGATATAGCGAAGCATCCTATCCATTAAATCCTATGCAAGGTGTTTGGGGTAACATGTGGACAATTGCCGTTTCTTTTCAGTTCATAATTGTTTGGCCTAGTTTGATGTCGTATTTCCGCAGAAAGGAAAAAGTGCTCATGATAATAGCAATGATTGCTTTTATTGCTTCTGCTTGGATGTGGTCTCATGATGATTTAGGTAACCTCAATGATTCCTTCCGATTTAGCACGCTCAATATCATTTGCGATTTTATTGTGGGTTCTTATTTGGCGTATTTCAGCTTCTTTAAATACAAGTTGTATGGCTTCCTAAAAAGTCAAACCAAAAGAACTATTGGATTTATTTACTTGGCATTTATTTTAGTAATGATTTTTCTACCGCAGATTCGAAATGAGTTTAGGTTTATACCCCCTCAATTGGTATTTATAATAGAACGTATTTTACTTACACTCAGCTTGGCATTCTTTGTTTTTGAACAGAATTTCAATTCGAATTCAGTATTGAAAATCGCGAAGCTAAAAATCTTTAATTATCCGGGAAAACTAGCTTACAGCATTTATGCTTATCATGCAATTGCTATTCTAATTGCATACAAGATCATGCAATTCGCATCTTCCGAGCAATCGGCAAGTGCTGTTATGTTATTGGAACCCTTTTTGGCGATAATCATTGCGCTTGTTTTGGCCATGTTTAGTACTGAGTATTTCGAGAAGAAATTTACTCGTTTAATTAAAAATTACAATCCAACACGCGAATATAATCCAGTAGGGCTTAATGATGTTAAAGCAAAATCTACCTAACGCACTTACGCTTTCTAACTTACTTTGTGGCTGTTTGGCTATTCAGCAATTATTGGCTGGAGATTCCGAATGGGTTCCTTGGTTGATTATTTTGGCAGGTATCTTCGACTTCTTTGACGGATTGCTTGCCCGCGCATTAAAGGTTTCTTCACCCATCGGGAAAGACCTCGATTCATTGGCCGACATGCTTACTTTTGGTGTACTGCCGGCATTTATGGCTTTTCGTTTAATTGCAGAAGCAACGGTTTCCAATTTGAATCCAGGAGAAGAGGTAACAAATTATTTTTTATCCTTCCCTGCCTCATTTGCATTATTCATTGCGGTTTTTTCGGCATTTCGATTGGCTAAATTCAATCATGATACCCGACAAACTTCTTCGTTTATTGGAATGCCTACACCTGCAAACGCCTTGTTTTGGCTTGGACTTTTTGTGGGTTTTCATGCCGAAATTTTTCCAATGCCTACTGCTTGGGTAATGGCTGCAATTGCATTATTGTCAGCGCTTGTGCTCGTAATGGAAGTGCCGATGTTTAGTTTCAAACTTAAATCGTTTGGTTGGAAAGGAAATGAATACCAATTAATACTACTGATCCTTTCTATTCCAATCTTTCTTTGGATTAAGCTTGCGGCTTTTGCCCCTTGTATTGTTTTGTATTTCGTATTGTCGTTGATAAAAATGCTGACCGAAACAAAACAAATCAAAAGCAATATTGATTCAAATTAAACAGCAGAAATTGAATAGTTAAAACCTTCCATGATTGGATTTGCTAATAATTCCTTGCAGGCCTTTTCAATTTTTTCGCGCGCAGCAGCTTCTCCATCAGCTTCAATTTCGAGTTGAATATGTTTTCCAATGCGCACGTTTCCAATTTCTGGAAGACCTAAATTTTTCATACTTCCGGTAACTGCTTTCCCTTGGGGATCGAGGAGTGCTTTGTGAGGCATCACGTCAATTTCTGCAATAAATTTCATGTTGAATTCGTTTATATAGGATTAATATTTTAGTAGATTACACAGGATTTTTCGTGGATTTATTTGTGCGAAGTTCGAAGTTTTTTCCAAGATAAACACGTCTAACGGTTTCATCGTTTGCAAGTTCTTCGGCTGTACCCGATTTGAGAATCTTTCCTTCGTAAAGCAGATAAGCCCGATCCGTAATGGTAAGTGTTTCGTGCACGTTGTGGTCGGTAATGAGAATGCCAATGTTCTTTTCTTTGAGTTTGGCCACGATGCTTTGAATGTCTTCAACCGCAATCGGGTCAACGCCGGCAAATGGTTCATCAAGGAGAATGAATTTTGGATTGGAAGCAAGGGCTCGGGCAATTTCAGTTCTACGACGTTCGCCTCCCGAAAGCAAATCACCTCGGTTTGTACGAATTTTTTGCAAACTAAATTCATCCAACAAAGACTCCAATTTTTCTTTTTGATCTGTTTTAGAAAGTTCAGTCATTTCCAAAACAGCTTTAATATTGTCTTCCACACTCAATTTGCGAAACACCGATGCTTCTTGTGCCAAATAACCAATTCCCAACTGTGCTCTTCGGTACATTGGTAATTTTGTGATGTTTAAATCATCCAAAAAAACATTGCCTTCGTTTGGTCGTATGAGTCCAACGGTCATGTAAAAAGTGGTTGTCTTACCAGCGCCATTGGGGCCAAGTAAACCAACAATTTCGCCTTGATTTACTTCTACGGAAACATCGTTAACAACGGGCTTTTTTTTATAACGCTTTACGAGATTTTTGGTATATAATTTCATAGGTCAGAATCTGAATGAAAGGGAAACACGAACTCCAAAAGGCTTGGTATTAGGCCTTTCAAGGTGTGTCATTCTCCAAAGGGCATCCACACGAATAATTTTAAAAATATTTTCAACGGCTAATCCACTTTCCAAATAAGGTCGATGAATTTGAGGGTCAATTCCACCTGGATAAACCAATTGATTTAGATTTTCAGATCGCATATCACCAATCACCGATTTTAAAGTAAGCACTTCGCGCCATTTTAGTTTTCGAAGCAAAGGTATCTTATTCAGAAAGAAACCTTCAAAATGATGATCAACAAAAAGATACGCATAACGATCGCTGGCAAATTCGAAGATATTCATCATGTTAAAAGCCATTAAATCGAGAGCGTAGGTTTGAGAGCCCTGATGAAGCTCAAGGAAAAAGTAGGGCGCTTGACCCCAAATCTTTCCTAAATCGACCACATAATCGGTATATCCTATTGGGTTAATTCGAAAACGATCGCTTATTCGGAAACGTGCTTTAGTATAACTGAATTGCGAACCAAATACATTGGGAATTCCAAGACCTAAATCGAATTGAATAACTGGGTAGCGCGAGCCAATGCTAGACCGATCAAATTCACCTGAAATAAATTTTTCTCCCCAAGCAAACCGAGTCTGCAAATTAATTTCTGAAGTCGTTACTTTTTGAATTGATTCTGTTTTTCCATCGGGAAGTGGCCGTTCAAAAGTAAAATCGCCCAAGGGAACTAATCTTCTATTGAAGAGAATCAATTTATTGCTGAGTCCTGGAAACCAATCGTATTCCATCATGGCCATGGCTTCTTCCACATTGGTAACATTTTTCAACACCGATCTCCGAAGGATAGATGTCATAATGTTATCGAGTGTGAGCGAGTTGGCACTTAAGCTCAATTGCTCCAAATCGGATTTATATGCAAGTGTGAGTAGACGCCTTTTGGTTTTGTCTTTATTTACAAAATAACGAAGACCGGTTCTTACTTTGAATCGCTCGTCTTGCAAACCGTAAGCAAGCGACCCGCGAAGCTCGATACGTTTACTGAAATCGTTCGAAGTAACTCCTCCAAACTTTAATCGAACTCCTTCAATATCATTCCAACTTGCAAAGGTATAATACTTCCCTATTTCGAGCCATTTGGAATGGAGGTAGCCTGTTGCAAGCATCTGACCCAAGTATCTGAGATTAATAAGTCGAGGCACTTGTTTAAGCGAATCGACCATCGAATAAATATTTCTTTCTTTTTGTGTGAGCGAATCAGGTCGGATATTATTCCAGTAGGCATCAGTATGCTGTTCAGCGCTGTCCGAAACAACGATGTCTTGCCCTGTTTTAAATAAAGAATCCGGAAGGGTTTTGTTGATTCTGAAGTTTTGATAACGCGTAGTTTTTCTCCCAAAAAATCCCTTACCATTGACTTTTTCGAATGGCGCAAAATCTCCGATGGACTTTTCAAAGGTCAACATCCATTGTTTCCCATCAACGCGATCGTATTCTTGAAATACATCAAACTGTTTTATATAATTGATGTTGGCATTGTCGTTAAATCGAATATTCACTTGTTTAACAGCGAATGTGGAGTCATGAATAAACAAATTGCCAGTAAATGTTAGGTCTTGCTTCCGCTTGGGAAGAAAGAGTAATTTGTAACAACGCTCATTTCCTACATACACACTATCGACCAAATAGTATTTGTAATAGCGAAGAAAATTATCGGTTACCGGACTCACAAAGCTTTTGTTGAAAATCAAAAGAAAATTCTCGTAGATATTTACGTTTTGGTACATATCTCCTAAAAACTGAGATACGCTCGCATTTTTAATTCCAGATATCTGACTTGCTTTAATCTCTTCTTTTTTACGAGATGGGTCGCTACTAAATGAAACTTCAGTATATGTTTCGGTGAAGGCTATCGGCAAATAGGGTTTCCCATCCTCGGTTGTGTCGGCGTAATTAAATACAAAGTCGAAAGGTTTAAAAAGCTTCCGTTTGGTAAAATCTTCTTTAAAGTTGTTTAAGTCGAACTGGATTTTATTGTAAACCTCAAATTGATACGTTTTAACGTTATCTGGATTGTTGTCCTTTTTGTGTGCCACCACTTCGCGCATTATACGATGCGCTGGATTTTCACCTGGACGAATAACAACTTCTTTCAGGGTATAATTATCGGGCTGTAATTCGATGTTTAGCTCGGTTGTTTTAAAACGCGAAATACCAATTTTCTTGCTTTTATACCCCATGAAGCTAACAAGCAGAGTGTCGGCAGCTCGCTGAGCAGATAAATCGTAAAAGCCATTTATATCGCTTGATGTACCAATAGTGGTACCTTTAAAAACAAGGTTTACAAAAGGCATTGTTTCTTTTGAAGTCGCGTCTTTGATGGTTCCTCTAACTCGCGTAATTTGTCCTTGAAGCAAACCGCCAATAAAGAGAAATAAAAGAAATCCTTGTTTTTTAAGGAGCTGCAAAGCAATGATGAGATTGAAATGAATGAACCAATGAAAACAAAAATAGCTTAATCACAAGCAAGCAACACACGTGCAAATTAAAAATTTTCAATTGCTGTTCAGAAATAAAAAAACCCCGAAAACGGGGTTTGAATTCAATGTAATAGAAAAGATTAATGTTTCTTTTCGGGGTTTTTGTACATCTGTACAATCCAATAAACAGTGAAGTAGGTAATCAATCCAATAAAAGTTAAATTGACAGCATCACCAATTGAGGGCATGAATTTGAACGTGAATTCAAAAAAGTCTTGAAGTGCGTAAGCCAGCGTATCCATGATTATGATAAATTTGTTGCGAAAATAATAATTTTCCGGACTCCAATCCCAATAAAACGTGTTTATCAATTTTTTTAGATCTGCGCATTTCATAAATCTTATCATGTTGCCATTGGTACTCATGGTGATGTGGGTATTTATATTGCCTAAACCGGAAATTATTAATACAGAAAATGCCTTCCCGCTTTTTCTTTATGTTTTTCAGATTGTTAGACAAAGTCGTGTTGCACTGATTGTAATTTCTTTGTTCTTTGTTGTTTTGCAAGCTTTTTTCCTCACCAATGTTATCAATAAGCAAGGTGTATTGCGCGAAACGTCTCATTTACCAGCGTTGCTTTATGTTGTTCTAATGAGTTGCTTTCCTGAACAATTGAGCTTCAATCCACTGTTGTTTGCCAACTTTTTTATTATTGTTTTCCTAAATTCAATTTTCAATTTTTATCGTTCCGATACTGCCGTTTTTGAAGTATTTAATGCAGGGGTTTTTATTGGTTTGGCTTCTTTGTTTTACTGGCCTTGCCTTTTTCTATTCCCCCTTACTATGGCATCCTTGTTTGTTTTGCGCCCTTTCAACATACGCGAATGGGCAGTTAGCTTTTTAGGTGTTTTATTGCCCTTCGTTTTTTTCGGAGTAGTGCTGTTTTGGTTAGATATGTTGAGTGTTAACAGTATCAAATCCATATTAGAACCGTTATACCGGGTTCAATTTAGCACCGCATATAATGGAACATATATCATATTAACTGCAATTCTTGCTATTATTCTTATTGCATCACTTTGGCGTTTTTCGAGCGATTTGAATAATTTTTCAAATCTTAGAGCAAGAAAATTCTTGGCTATCATTGTTTGGTTTTTTTTATTTGCAGCACTGAGTTATTTGGTTGCCTCAAAAAATTCGATGATTGGACTGTCATTCTTAGCTATTCCATTATCGGTTATTATCTCCAGTTATTTTCTTTCACTAAAGAACCAATTGCTTGCAGAATTGGTTTTTCTGTTGTTGCTTGCCGCCGTTATTTATAATCAGGTTTTGTATTTTCTTCAGTTCAGTAATTTATAATTCAGTACATAATGTCTAAAATTAAAGTAGGTGTAGTTGTATTTCCCGGATCCAATTGCGATCAAGATATGGTTGATGCGTTGAGTCAATACGAGAATGTTATGGTTCAGAAACTTTGGCATAAATCGCAAGATTTACAGGGTTCTCAATTGGTAATACTTCCTGGCGGATTTTCTTATGGTGATTATCTACGTTCGGGTGCAATTGCGCGTTTTTCTCCAATTATGAACGAGGTAATTTCTTTTGCTGGAAATGGCGGTTATGTTTTTGGAGTGTGCAATGGATTCCAAATTTTATGCGAATCGCTTTTACTTCCCGGTGCTTTATTGCACAATACATCGCATCGTTTTATTTGTAAGAATGTGCATGTTATACCAGGAAGTTCATCAAATGCAATTACACAATCGCTCAATCCTTCAATGGCCTTGAAGATTCCAATTGCTCACGGAGAAGGACGCTATACAACCGACATCGATCAGTTAAAACGTTTGCAAGACAACGAACAAATTATTTTTCGGTATTGCAATGAAGATGGCCAAGTGGGGGATGAATTTAATCCTAATGGATCAATGAATCATATTGCGGGTGTTTGCAATGACAATAAGAATGTGTTTGGAATGATGCCACATCCCGAACGAGCATCCGATTCGCTTTTAGGAAATACCGACGGGAAACTCCTCATCAAAGGGTTTATGCAGTCGCTTTTTGGCGAAGTTTTGGAAATCGAAAATCAGAATTTTTCGGTGTAATCGAGGTCTTTTCCGAAGGTGTCTTTCAATTGCAGCATGGAATATATTGCCAATACAATGCAAATCAATCCTACAATTAAGGCACTTACAATAACACCAAGCGGCTTTTCAAAAAAGTGAATTGAAGCAGAAATGGGAATGACAGAACCTCTCACAAAATTCGGAGCAGTAGAGGCAACCGTACTTCGGATGTTTGTACCAAATTGCTCGGCTGCGATTGTTACAAATAAAGCCCAGTATCCAGCTCCAACGCCTACTAAAAAGCAAATAAAGTAAAAGTAGGTTGCCGAATGTCCAACTGCTCCAAAAAGGTAAACAAACAGCATACAGGCCGATAAGAACAAATAAAAGAGTACAACTTTTTTCCGACTTCTTAAAAACTGACTTAGAAGTCCGCTTAATAAATCGCCTACGGAAAGGCCAATGTAAGCGTACATTACAGCGAGCCCATTCACCACTTTTCCTTGGATGTTTAATGCCGATGGTTGAGCAAAGTCTTCGGCCATGGCAAATAATACTCCCGCAGCAAACCAAACAGGTAAA
>CAXNNF010000039.1:0-7733 GCA_964203455.1 Bacteroidia bacterium | reverse complement strand
GGAAGCCAAGCCAATCGTAGAACCCAACCGCGCGGATCGAGTAATTGACCAATGCTATAGAAACTGGCAGAGAAATACGAATAAAATGGCTGAAACACTTGTCTATTGGGATAAAAATAAAATACATAAGTTAAACATCCCAAAACAACACAAACACTCAAAGCAAGGAGTATTTTTTTCAGATGAATCCCTCGAAATAAAAACCAGGCGAACAATGCAATTACATTATAACCGAATGAGAATTTAAACAACATTCCAATCAGCATTAAAATTCCGATAATTAGCAAGATGTTTCGTTTGTTGGAATACGATAGAAATACAATAAGAAACAAAAGAAAACTCAACATGGCTTCGATATGACCAATGCGACTGAGCGACCAAAATGCTGGCAATACTGCTAAAATGATTGCTGCTTGGTAGCGTTTACTGTCATCAAAACCCGGGATTTTTTTAAATAGGATAAGCAGAATACTGAGTGTAGATGGAATGATGGCAAGCAGACGCAGACTAAAGTAGTTGATTCCAAAGAGTTTAAAACTTATCAAATGCCAAACTGCAGTTAAAGGACCAACGGCCCAAGCACGTGCAAATATATCACCGGGCCAGGGTTCTCCCAAGATCATACGTCTTACATTTTCGGCCCACCAAGCTTCATCGTGAATATCATCGGTGCTCTTCCACCAAGCAGGATCGGACTCTGGGAATAGAAAACGACTCAATGCAAGGAGCACAATAAAACCAACAAAAAGTTTCTTTTTAAGAGATGCTTGCATCGGGTGAAAATAAAAAAAGTCCTGATGTTTCCACCAGGACTTTTCAAATGAATGACAAACTTATTATTCAAAGATAACTTTGATGCTGCTGCGACCTTTTTCAGTTTGAACTTGCACCAAGTAAATACCCGCAATTAAATCGTTGCGATTAATTAAATATGCTGGTGTATTCAAATTGCTTGCAGAAACAACTTCACGACCTGTAACATCAAACATACGAATAGACTTAATTTGACCAGATGTTGTGTTTGAACGGATAGTAACATTGGTATTTGCTGGATTAGGATATGCACTCACTTTAACAGCGTTTGCAACATCTTGCATTCCAACTTCTGCACAAGCAGCAAGACCTAATGCACAAACGATACGTGGATTGATATAACGTTGAATGGTATCGATGTATGTCAAACCAGTTGAACGACCAAGTTCATTGCTTGTAGCCATTGCTGGATTACTTGCAGCAGATGCTTGATGAGAAGTAATTTGAGTTCCATTAACCTGTACAGGGAAATTAGCCGATTGCTGTGTTGAATTCCAAAATTGCCATGGACTCCCATGATTGTATGGATAAATCGGATTATCTGGAAGGATGAAAGGAAGGAGACCTTTTCCAGTTCCTATATTAATTGTAGAACCTGGAAATTGAGAGTCAAAAGAAATAGCTTGACCATAATGAGATTCTACAGCAGTGGTAATAGCATCGTTATAAGGTTGGTTCGCAAAAGAAGCATTGTTTCCATAAGCATTTGCTTGAGGTAAATTGTAACCTGCTCCGCAAGCCCATGGAATAACTACATCTCCTGTTGTTGGTACAATTACATTTCCAAGGAAATATGGTGCATTAGGATCGCGCACAGCATGAATTCCAATCATCGGAATTTGTCCAGCATCTAACCAAGATGTATCGCCCAAAGCACCACCCATGTTGATTACAATATTGGCTTCGGAAGAATATTGTGAATTGTTTGCAATGTTTCCAGTAATTTTAGAGAAATCACCTGTTGTAAGAAAAGGTACTAAATCAAAAGGAATTGTATTTGTTCCATCAAAATTCCCAATGCGGTTGGTATCAATCATGGAAACATCTGGATTTTCAGATGCTAAAAATTTGTTATCGCCCAAACCTGGCAAACGAGCAATTTTCCATGGTTTATCCAAGAAAGCATGAGCCATCATGACATAACCACCCGTTCCTTCACCAACCAAAACAACGCGATTCGCGTCAATCTTGAAATTGTTTGTAGTTGCACGATCGGCACGAAGAAAACGAACTGCCGCTTTCGTGTCTTGTTGACCTTTGTATGCAGCATTTAAAATGGTCCCAGTTCTTACTAGAATATCAGTCGAAAGTGGATTCCATCCTCTGCGGTAATCAACAATCGCACATACATAGCCACGTTTCGCAAATTGCATCGCCATGTTCACAGCCGAACTGTCTTTACGAACTCCACATGGTGAACCATTGAAACCTGGAGGCAAGAAATTTCCAGTTGTTGCATATACAACCAATGGACGATCTGTTTCGGTATCAACTGAAGTAGATGGATAATACACATCCATAAATAAAGGAAGAGTATCAGGTAACGCTTGTTGCCCAAGAAAAGATGCTATTACAGTTGGTTCGATAGAGATATTTTGACCGTATTGAACATCCGTTTGAATGGTAATTTGATTGCTAGTGAACACTTCGTTTAGATAGCGTTGTGCATTTGCTTGAAGGGAAATCCCTCCTAAAAACAATGCGAAGGAGATTTTGTAAAGTCTATTCATAGTTTTAGTTTTTGTGTACGCAAAGTTGATAAAGATTTTGTTTAAACACGATTAAATTAAAAATTAATTTGGCAAATCAACGAGAATTGAAAAATAGGCCAATCTCCCAACTCGAGGACCGCCATAAACCATCGACACTTTATTGTTTAAAATATTTGAGGCACCCAGTTTAAAAATACTTTTCCATTTTTCAACAGCATAACTTATTTGTGCATCGGCCATTCCATAATCGGGAATCGAACCCGTAAATTGAGGGGCGCCTTCGAAGGTAAAACCTTGCACCCATTTATAATTCATGTTGAAAGAGAATCGTTCGCCTTTAATAAACGGGAGTTTAATTTTTCGTCCACTGAATCCGAGATTGAATTTATTTAATGGTGTATTGAAAGCCGTAATAATTTCATCGGTTGCATTGGGTCTGTTTAAGATATTGTATGAGTAATTTCCATTTAGCTCAAACTTATCAGCAACATAATAATTCAAACCCAAAGAGAATCCTTGAGTATACACGACATCCTTTGTATTTGCTGCTAAGCGATATCCTTGAATAATTGGAATTGTTCCTGTAAACTTCACATCCAATCCCACCTTGTATCCAATAAAATCCTGGTACTGTGAAAAATAATAACTCGCATCCACAAACAAACGCTTAAACAAGGTGCTTCGGTAACCAAACTCAATGGTTTGAACACGCTCTGGACGAATAGGATCTACATTAAAATACACTAATTTGGAGGGATTCAGGGCATTTAAATAATCGAAAAATGAAGAAACTCTTACTAAAGAATCACGTCCATCAATATTTCCTAAAAGAATGGCACGACCTACATTGTAATACAAATACTGATCTTGCAAAGTTGGATTTCGAACTGCTGAAGAATAGACCGCACGTAAAATATGATTGTTGTTAATGGTATAAATACTTGAAAAACTTTGAGTTGAAATCCAATTGAAATTCTGGTTTTTATCGACACGAGCCGTAGCATTTAAACTCAAACGATCTGCAAACAATTTACGTTGCAACCCGGCATAAGCACCAAATTCTTTGTTGGTAATTTGCTTTCTTTTATAGGTCGTATCGGTGGCTGTAATTTGGTCTATAACAAGTGTATCACTGAAAATGGTACCGCTAGAATTGGGCGTATACATACGACCGTTTGAACCTAAAACCAACTTTGTATATTTCCCAAATGTGAATTTGTATTCAGCATGCACATGATACAATGCTGATTTATCGCGTAAGCCAGACCCTTTTTCAGAAAGTGTTCGAGATTTAATTGCAGCAAAAGCCGAATCGAAACGCACTGTTCCGGGTTTAAAGAAATTCAAACTGGGATTACTAGCTACTCGATCAATTTTTGCACGTACACTATCATGAAGCAATACCAAGGCATCATAATTCGCAGCCATCACCGAATCATAAGTTGCTTCATTAAAAGGCGAAGGATATCCATCAAATCCTTTTACAACAAAAAGTGGTGAATCAAAAATCGAAGTAACACCAGCTTGCCATCCGTTTTGATAATCTTGTTTCCATTTGTTATTGCTTTTTGAAAGATTCTGAAGTTCGAAAGCCGAAACAACCGCATCGTATGAATCTCCGGCATTTTCATTGGTGGCATAAGCCCGAACAAAGAATTTATCTTTTTGGGTGATTTCGAATCGTTGTTGAAAAAATAAAATGTTTTTCAAACTGAAGCGATTCTCTCCTTGATAGACCGTAGTTCCTGTTCCAAAATTACTGCTCAGAATCATTTCCACATCGGGCTTTATTTTATAATGCAAAGCTCCATTCAATTTAATATTGCGGGTGTTGTAGTCGACTAAATCTTTTTCATTGTAACCCGTTCTATAAATAACTCCCAAACCCGGAAAGGTTGATTTATTTTGCTTTGATGTATAATCATTATTAAACCCGCCCAATTCTTCATCACCATAACGGTTAACGGCATCGTATCCTCCAGGATTACCGGGTTGAGCAAGGGATTGTTCTGTTGCATTCATATTGGTTGCCTCCCACTCGTAAGCACGCATGAACGACATATTTACTTTAAAGGCAAACTTATCTTCCCCTTTTTTATTCTGAAATTTCTCAGCATAGCGGATGGCAGTTTCAAACAAATCGCGCTCACCCACTTTCGATTGAACTGATAAACCAGTGTAATCAAATGGATTTTTGGTCGTCATGCTGATCACGCCATTGAATGCATTCGGTCCATAAAACGCCGAACTTGCCCCAACAATAATGTCCACTTTTTGAACATCCAATTCAGAAGAGCCCAGGAAATTCCCCAAGGAAAAATTGAGTCCGGGTGCTTGATTATCAACCCCATCAATAATTTGCAAGGAACGCACCGGCGATGTACTATTGAAACCGCGTGTGTTGATTATTTTAAATCCCAAACTCGCAGCCGTTAAATCCACTCCTTTTAACGAACCCAAGCCATCGTAAAAATTTGCAGCAGGGGTTTCTTTGATTGCAAGCAAATCCATAGCTTCAACCGTCAGTGGTGATTCGCGCTGCTTTTCGGTGAGTCGGCTTTCCGAAATAACTAGTTCCTTCAATAAATTCTCATTGGGAGAAAGTTGAATGGTTAGTTTTTTGTCGAGACTTATGACATCAATAGTTTTACTTGTATATCCAACAAATGAAACCACCAATTTAAAAGGGACTGCTAAAGGTTTATCAATGACAAAATCTCCGTTTAAATCGGCACTCGCACCAATGGTTGTTCCTTGTATAATTGCTGTTGCTCCTATAAAACCTTCACCAGTTTTGGAATGTTTGATTGTACCTCTAAGTTGTTGTGCTTGACTTGAATCAATAAACAGAAGAAAAATTAAAAATGTAAGCGAAAGAATGCGCATAAAAGAACCCGAAAATATTATTTAAAAATAGCTTTATTAAGCTTTCTGACCTGACTAATTTCCATTTTATTGAATTAAATCTATCGAGAGATTAAAATAGAACCTTTGTAAATTGGGATTTCATTGCCTAAATCAAGAATATAATAATAGGTTCCTTCAGGAAAATCTTCTCCATTCCAATCGCTCTTATAATTATCGCTCATGTATATTTGGTTACCCCATCTATTGAAGATACGTAATTCAGGAGATTCGAAAAAACCTAGATACTTAATTTCAAATACATCATTAATTCCATCTCCGTTTGGTGAAAATACATTTGGAATAATTACTTCCTTAACAACCAATACGTTTCGAGATATTGAATCAATACAACCTTCCGAATTGATAACAACAAAACTAACCTCATAAAGCCCAGTATCAGCATATACGTGTGAAATTTCAACTCCATTGTCGATTGAACCATCTCCTAGCGACCAATCATAAATCACATTATTGGAAACCTCCGAAGCGGTGGATGAATCGCTGAATTGAAAAGCATTACCGAGGAAAACAAAATATTCGGGAATAGAACTAAAATTTGCAATGGGTTCTGCTATATAGATCGTTTGTGAAATTGAATTGCTACAGCCATCTTTTGTAACATTTAAAGAAATACTACCTGAATTTGTGTATATCGCAGGTGAAGTTTCTACCTTAGACCAAACAAAATCATCGAACGGGCCATTCATGAAACTTAACAGACTTGAATCACCTTCACATAAAATGGTATCTCCTATAATTATTGGATTTGGATTCGCAAAAACCACAACTTGAACAGAGGCTGGAGCACTTTCACATTGTCCGTTGAATTGAGTTGCAGTGTATGTCCCATTTAACAATGGCGTTACATTTTCAAAAGTTTGTATGCTGCCTGTTTCATTAAACGCATTTGGTCCCTGCCAAGTAACTGGATAAATTGGATTATCGGCAGAAATTGAAAGTGTATCACCTTCACAAGATGGAGATGTTGTTAAAAGTGAAAGTGTTGGAGGAATAACTGCGAATTGAATTTGAATCGTATCACGACTAAAACAACCGCCCAATGACATTGCTTCCACCCAATATTGCCCATCTGCATTTACGGCAAATAGTGAATCGCTGTTAGAAGTTAGGTCCATCCATTCGTATGAATAAAAACCTGAATGAGCATTAAGATAAGCTGAATTTTCGCCACAAAGAAGAGCTGTTTCAGGACCTAAATCGACAATCATAGTATCGCTAGCAACAGAAATTGTATCGCTCGACAAACATCCATTTTTGGAAGTGGTAACAGCGTAGATCCCTTCAACAAATACAGTAATTTGAGATGTCGTATCTCCTGTGTTCCAAATGTATGAGTCCAAATTCTCTCCTGCACTTAGAATAAGTGAATCATTAATACAGACAAAACGATTTCCACCCAAATTAGCACTACTAAAATCAGAGAAATAACCATAACGACAACCAGTTGAAGCCCCTCCATCCATCATTCCCAAATGAAAATAACTAGCCGTGGTGGAGGTGTTTACAAGGATGCTTGTTTGTCCAGAAGGCACCTGTGATAAATTAAAATTAATTTGTGCTGCAACCCAATTATTCGAAGTACCCGGAACAGCTGTAAAAGCAGATGCCGGAACCAATGTAGCGCTTCCGTTTAACAAGAAATTTCCTTGAGAACCATTTCTTGCCATGATATTCAATCCAAACAAATCGCTTGTGGCTCTTGTAAAATAAACCGCATCGGATCCAGTACACTGAATTGGAGGAAGGATTGCACCACCTACTTCACAACCAAATCCCGAAATATGCAATACATAAGCGGGTTTACTGGTTTGAATATACGTAGTAGATTGCCCCGGTGGTATTACATACGTAAATTGTTGACCTGAATTTATAGTGGCTGTAGGCGTAACACTTCCGGCAATAAAAATATCAGTAGCGTCTTCTGTACCCAAAATGAATGCATATTCATTGTTCGTTAGGAAACCTCGCATTACAATATATTCTTTCCCAACAATATTTACAGGAATAACTTGGTCTCCCCATAAATCGCGACACGATCCATTCGACATTGAATCGTCTTTTACTGTTACGCAAATAGGTTTGTTTGAGGTTATTTCGGAACCCGTTGCATGTTCAGAAGATAAAATGCCTGTAGCTCTGCATGAATAGGTCTCTCCTCGATTTAAACTAATAGAAAATGGGACATTCGCAGCATGCCCTAAAATGGCAATACTTGGGGTAATAGTAACGGTTGTATTGTCTTCTGTTGCAACGATGTCGAAGCTGGAATATGGTTGAACT
>CAXNNF010000038.1:0-7786 GCA_964203455.1 Bacteroidia bacterium | reverse complement strand
TCGACAAAAAGTTATTTTCTCGTATCATTAAAGATCGTAAATCGAAGACTGAAGAAAAACCAACTTTAGCTAAGATTGACGTTGAACGTGAAAAGGAAATTGTTGAACTTAAAAGCAGATTGGTTGATAAACTCTTCCAGTTGGTGAATGGTAAAACTTCTCAAGGAATTAATAATAATTTCAAAGAAGAATTAGTGCCAAAAGGAGCTAAGTTCACAGTTAAGATGCTTCAAGGTATCGAATACACATCAGTTAATCCCAATAAATGGACAACTGATAAGGATAAGAATCAACTGATTAAGATATTGTTGAATAATTATCTAATTCGTTTTAACGACATCAATGGTGTTGCAAAACGTAAGAAGTTTGCCGCACCTGTTGGGGATGAACTACCTGCTGGTATTGTTCAGCTTGCTAAAGTTTACATTGCTAAAAAACGTAAGCTAAAAGTGGGTGATAAGATGGCGGGACGTCACGGAAATAAAGGTATTGTTGCCAAGATTGTTCGTGATGAAGAGATGCCATTCCTAGCTGATGGAACTCCAGTTGATATTGTATTAAATCCTCTAGGTGTACCATCCCGTATGAACCTTGGACAGATTTATGAAACGGTATTAGCTTGGGCAGGTAAAGAATTGGGAATGACTTTCGCAACACCAATTTTTGATGGTGCTACCATTGATCAGATCAATGAATATACTGACAAAGCAGGAGTCCCACGTTATGGTCGTACGTATTTGCACGATGGTGGAACAGGAGATCGTTTCGATCAACCAGCAACAGTAGGTATCATTTATATGTTGAAGCTCGGTCACATGGTTGACGATAAGATGCATGCTCGTTCTATTGGACCTTATTCACTTATTACTCAACAACCATTGGGTGGTAAGGCACAATTCGGTGGACAGCGTTTTGGAGAGATGGAGGTTTGGGCACTTGAAGCATTCGGTGCTGCTAATATTCTTCAGGAAATTCTCACTGTTAAGTCCGATGATGTTGTTGGACGTGCTAAAGCTTACGAAGCGATTGTTAAAGGAGATAACATGCCAACACCAGGAATTCCTGAGTCGTTTAACGTGTTACTTCATGAACTTCGCGGGCTTGGCTTGAAAATCACCCTCGAATAGATTTCTAGTCCCGGCATGAACCTCATGCCGGGATATTTTATTCATTAAGAATCAGATCAATAATGGCTTTGCGCAAAGACATAAAACTTAAGAGTAATTTTAAAAGAATCATCGTTAGCCTGGCATCTCCGGAAGATATTCTGGATCAAAGTCATGGTGAAGTTTTAAAACCAGAAACAATTAACTACAGAACCTACAAACCCGAAATGGGTGGGCTTTTCTGTGAGCGAATTTTTGGTCCGGTGAAAGATTATGAATGCCATTGCGGTAAATACAAACGTATCCGATATAAAGGAATTATTTGTGACCGTTGTGGAGTTGAAGTAACAGAGAAGAAAGTTCGTCGTGAACGTATGGGACACATCCAATTGGTTGTTCCTGTTGCTCACATTTGGTTTTTCCGCTCATTACCAAACAAAATTGGTTACTTACTTGGTCTAGCAACTAAGAAATTAGATGCTATTATATATTACGAACGTTACGTAATTATTCAAGCAGGTCTTGCCGGTGAACAAGGATTGGGCTACATGGATTTTTTAACGGAAGAAGAATACCTTCTTGCATTGGAAAATTTACCTAAAGAAAATCAATATCTTGACGATAGCGATCCGAATAAGTTCATTGCCAAAATGGGAGCTGATGCATTAAACATGCTTCTTTCTCGTTTGAATTTGGAGGAACTTTCATACGATCTTCGTCACAAAGCAAATACAGAAACCTCTCAACAACGTAAAAACGAAGCACTTAAGCGTCTTCAAGTTGTTGAATCTTTCCGGATGGCAAATGAAGGAAACAAAGTAAATCGTCCAGAGTGGATGATTTTGAAAGTGATTCCGGTTATTCCACCAGAATTACGCCCATTAGTGCCTTTGGATGGTGGTCGTTTTGCGACTTCCGATTTAAATGATTTATACCGTCGTGTTATCATCCGTAATAATCGTCTAAAACGATTAATCGAGATTAAAGCACCAGAGGTAATTTTGCGTAACGAAAAGCGTATGTTGCAAGAGGCGGTGGATTCATTGCTTGACAACTCTCGTAAATCAAACGCAGTTAAGACTGAGTCAAACCGTGCTTTGAAATCCCTTTCGGATTCATTGAAAGGAAAGCAAGGTCGTTTCCGTCAGAACTTACTCGGAAAACGTGTCGATTATTCTGCTCGTTCGGTAATTGTCGTTGGACCTGACTTGAAATTGCATGAGTGTGGTCTTCCAAAAGACATGGCAGCTGAGCTATTCAAGCCGTTCATTATTCGTAAGATGATTGAACGTGGTGTTGTGAAAACAGTGAAGAGTGCAAAGAAAATTGTAGACAAGAAAGAGCCAATTGTTTGGGATATTCTTGAAAATATTTTGAAGGGTCACCCGGTATTATTAAATCGTGCCCCAACACTTCACCGTTTAGGTATCCAATCATTTCAACCAAAGTTGATTGAAGGAAAAGCGATTCAACTTCACCCATTAGTATGTACGGCATTCAACGCCGATTTCGATGGTGACCAAATGGCTGTTCACGTTCCACTTGGAAATGCAGCTATTCTTGAAGCTCAATTATTGATGTTGGCATCTCATAACATCTTGAATCCAGCAAATGGTGCTCCTATCACAGTTCCATCTCAAGACATGGTTCTTGGTTTATATTATACAACCAAGGGGCGTAGAACTGATGAAACTCGTGTGTTAAAAGGAGAAGGTTCAACTTTCTATTCTGCGGAAGAAGTAATTATTGCGTTTAACGAAAAACGTGTAGATCTTCATGCTTGGATAAATGTAAAAACCAATGTTAAAGAAGGTGATGTTTTAGTTCGTAAACTTGTTGAAACTACCGTTGGACGTGTATTGTTTAATCAAGTTGTTCCAACACAAGTAGGTTATATCAATGAGTTACTTACTAAGAAATCATTGCGCGACATTATCGGTAAAATTGTGAAGGAAACAGGTATGGCTGTAACGGCTAAGTTCCTTGACGATATTAAAGATCTTGGTTTCACAATGGCATTCCGTGGTGGTCTTTCTTTCAACTTAGGTGACGTAATTGTTCCTGAGGATAAGGAAAAGATGGTAGAAGATGCGAATACGCAAGTGGAAGAAGTAATGATGAACTACAATATGGGTTTCATTACGAACAACGAGCGTTACAATCAGATTATTGATATTTGGACACATACAAATTCTCGTTTAACTCAGCGTTTAATGACGCAATTGGTTAACGATAATCAAGGATTTAATCCAATTTACATGATGCTAGATTCTGGAGCTCGTGGTTCTAAAGAACAGATTCGTCAGCTTTCAGGTATGCGTGGATTGATGGCTAAGCCACAAAAATCTGGAGCATCTGGAGGAGAAATTATCGAGAATCCAATTCTTTCGAACTTTAAGGAAGGTCTTTCAATCCTTGAGTACTTCATTTCAACTCACGGTGCGCGTAAAGGACTTGCCGATACGGCTTTGAAAACGGCTGATGCGGGTTACTTAACTCGTCGTTTGGTTGATGTTTCTCAGGATGTAATTATTTGTGCGGAAGATTGTGGAACTCTGCGTGGTTTGACAGCTAACCCATTGAAAAATAATGAGGAGATCGTTGAAAGTTTATATGACAGAATCTTAGGACGTACGTCGCTTCATGATGTTTACAGCCCAACTACTGGAGAACTTTTAATCTTGAGTGGAGAGCAAATTCGTGAAGATGATGCAGAAAAAATTGAAGCATCTGGTTTAGAAGCTGTTGAAATTCGTTCTGTATTAACGTGTGAATCTGAGCAAGGAGTATGTTCGAAATGTTATGGACGTAACCTAGCGAGTGGTCGTATGGTTCAGAAGGGTGAAGCAGTTGGTGTTATTGCAGCTCAGTCAATTGGTGAGCCGGGTACTCAGCTTACACTTCGTACGTTCCACGTTGGAGGTACGGCATCGAACACCGCTACAGCTTCTAAAGTTGAGGCGCGTTTTGATGGTATTCTTGAAATTGACGAATTACGTACTGTTTCAAAAGAGAAAGAAGACGAAAATAACAAGTTCACTGAAATAGTTATTGGACGATCTGCAGAAATGCGAATCATCGATCCTAAAACAATGGTAATCCTAACCACAGCAAATATTCCTTACGGTGCAACCATTTATGTAAAAAATGGGGTAACTGTTAAAAAAGGAGATTTGATTTGTGATTGGGATCCATATAACGCTGTAATCATTGCAGAAACAGGCGGTAAAATTGATTTCGAAGACTTAGATGAAGGTATTACGTACCGTGAAGAAAGCGATGAGCAAACTGGTTTCCGTGAAAAAGTGATTATTGAACGTCGTGATAAGACAAAAAATCCGATGATCAAGATTTTGGATTCAACCAAAGAAGTGATTCGTTCTTATTCTCTACCATTAGCTGCTCACATTGTTGTAAATGATGGTCAAAAGGTAAAATCAGGTGAGATTTTGGTGAAGATTCCACGTCAAAACGGTAAGCTTGGAGATATCACGGGTGGTCTTCCACGTGTAACGGAGTTATTCGAAGCACGTAATCCATCTAATCCAGCTGTTGTTTCTGAAATTGATGGTATTGTATCATTTGGAAAAGTGAAACGTGGTAACCGCGAGGTGATGATTGAATCTAAAACGGGTGAGCAGAAGAAATACTTAATTTCTCTAAGCAAGCACATTTTGGTTCAGGAAAACGATTTCGTGAAAGCTGGACAACCATTAAGTGAAGGAGCTACTACACCAGGTGATATTCTTGCGATCAAAGGACCTACTAAGGTTCAAGAATATTTGGTGAATGAAATTCAAGAAGTTTACCGTTTGCAAGGTGTGAAGATTAACGATAAACACTTTGAGGTAGTTGTTCGTCAGATGATGCGTAAAGTGGCTATTATTGATCCGGGTGATACTAAATTCTTGGAAGGTCAAATGTGTAATAAGCTCGACTTCAATGAAGAGAATGATTACATCTTCGATAAGAAAGTTGTAATTGAACCGGGAGATTCTACTTCATTAAAGCAAGGACAAATTGTAACTGCTCGTAAGTTGCGCGATGAGAACTCAATGTTAAAACGTAAAGATATGACCTTGGTTGAATCGCGTGATGCTGTTCCAGCAACTGCAAACCAAGTGCTTCAAGGAATTACACGTGCTTCATTGCAAACGAAGAGTTTCATTTCTGCTGCATCGTTCCAGGAAACAACCAAAGTATTGAATGAAGCTGCAATTAGCGCTAAGTCTGATGATCTATTAGGATTGAAAGAAAACGTTATTGTAGGACATTTGATTCCAGCTGGTACAGGTCTTCGTGAGTATGAAAACATTGTAGTTGGTTCTCAAGAAGAATTTAATGTATTGATGGCTTCTAAGAAGAAATTCAAAGAAGAAACTGTTTAATTCGAAATTTCCTATGGAAGAGAATCTAAATCCTGAAAGTCAACTCAATATTGAGTTATCTGAAGAAGTTGCTGAAGGAATTTATTCAAATTTAGCAATCATTACGCATTCAAATTCTGAATTCGTAGTTGATTTTATCAAAGTAATGCCGGGTGTTCCCAAAGCACGAGTTAAATCGCGTATTGTTCTTACTCCTCAGCATGCTAAACGTTTACTTTCTGCATTGAAAGAAAATGTTGCGAAGTTTGAATCTGTTCATGGACCTATTAAAGTTGATTCTGGAGCTGCTGCATTTCCAATGAATTTTGGAGGACCAACAGCACAGGCATAAAATTAATGATCTATACCAAAACCCCGAAATTCGTAAGAGTTTTGGGGTTTTTTGTTATATATATATCTACTCATAACATCAAACATGATGAATATCATGGATACTCAAATTTGATTACAAAAAAAACGCCCATCACAAAAGTAATGAGCGTTTCAATCTATTTCTTTAAAATTAAACTTCCATACCAACTGTTGCCAAATAGCGCTCAGCATCTAATGCAGCCATACAACCACTTCCGGCTGCAGTAACAGCTTGACGGTAAATATGATCTTGTACATCGCCACAAGCAAAAACTCCAGGGATATTGGTACGCGAACTTCCTGGTATTGTTTTAATATAACCATTTGCATCAGTATCGAGCCAATCTTTGAAAATTTCGGAATTGGGATGATGTCCAATAGCAACGAAGAATCCTGTGATGTCGCGTGTGAATTCTTCTCCTGTAACACGATTTATAAATCGAGCTCCACTAACCGTAAGTTCACCCGTAATTTCGAGTGTTTCGGTATTGAAAAGTACTTCAATATTGGGAGTGTTAAACACACGGTGTTGCATGGCTTTAGATGCACGTAATTCATCACGACGAATAATCATCGTCACTTTTTTGCAGAGTTTCGCTAAGTATGTTGCTTCTTCAGCTGCAGTATCACCACCTCCAACAATAGCTACTTCTTGTCCACGGAAGAAAAATCCATCGCAAACAGCACAAGCAGAAACACCAAATCCGTTAAACTTTTGTTCGGATTCTAATCCAAGCCATTTTGCAGTAGCACCGGTTGCAATAATTACGGAGTTGGCTGTAATTAATTTGTTTTCATCCATCCACACTTTGTGAATGGGACCAGAGAAATCGACTTTTGTCGCTAGTCCAAATCGAACATCGGTTCCAAATCGTTTAGCTTGGGCCAAGAAATCTTCCATCATTTTCGGTCCGTCAGTTCCTTCTGGATACCCTGGGAAATTATCCACTTCGGTGGTCATGGTTAACTGTCCACCTGGCTGCAATCCTTGATACATTAATGGTTTCATGTCTGCTCGTGCAGCATAAATAGCAGCTGTATATCCTGCCGGTCCTGATCCAATAATCAGGCATTCTACATGTTCAGTTTCGTTTGTATTCATAATTCCACAAATATAAAAATTAGTTTGTTGCTATAATGGTATCGAATGCAGGAGAATATCCACACCAAATTCCTAATCCTCCTTCAATATTACTTTTAACAATAACGGGCGATGAAAATGGGTTGCCATTTGTATTGGTCGCAGCGTCGAGTGTATTAAAGAAAAGTTCTTCATTTCGACCAATCGTGCAGAATTTCGAATAAATTGTATCGCCGAGGGAATAGAAAAAAGCTTCTCTATTGAATGTATCACTTGCAAAGAAAGGTTTCGAACTTTGTCCGTTAAAAAAAACAACCTTTTGTCCATTTACAAAGTCATCGTTGAAATGTGCACCTGACACCTGGAAGAAATTTGCTTCGCTATTTCTTTTTGAAAACAAGCGATAGGCATTTCCTGTAGTTGCTGGATCCATAATTTCTCCATACAAAACTCCCAAGCTGTCTTCTTCGTTGTTGAATGGATCTAATCCGAACCAGGTAGAGTCGAGTGGGACTGCTGCTGAAATTTGTGTATGCGAAGTGAGTGTTTTGCTTTCTGAAACGATCGTCAACGAATAGGTTTTTCCAACCTCTCCTTTGATAGTTGAACCTGTGTAATACACAAAAGGATAATTCAATGGATCAATTGTAAATTGAAGTACTTCCGAAGTAGTTCCATCGCTTACGGTAACAATTGCATCCTGCACCACAAATTCAGTTAAAAATGTATTCAAATCGGTAGGGAATTCATTGAAAAACCCACGGTTACGTGTAATTAAAACTTTGGGATATTCGCCCGTTTCAATAGATCCCTCCACAACAAGTAAATCTTCGGAGTTCGGTAATTCAATGTCAATTTCA
>CAXNNF010000037.1:0-7920 GCA_964203455.1 Bacteroidia bacterium | reverse complement strand
TATAACATTGAGCCAAGAACCGTCATCGGCACTCATTTCTACTTGAATTACATTGCTAGTAGATGCCGGATTTGGAATATTTGCAATTTCAAACTCCTGAAACTGATTGCTTGGCGATGAAACATAAATGGTCAAATTGGATGCAAAACCGAAGTTCGATGCTCCAGAATCGATTGCCATAATAAGATTGATTGCCTGAACCTATTCAACTGTTTGGGGCGTTGATTTGTTGGTTTTGAATTTATCTAAATCACTGAACTGGTAGCCCTCACTCACAATGGAGAATGTTTCATTTCCAGGAAAAGTATCTGATAAAACGGTGTCGTAAACCATTTCAAAAAAAACTTTGTCGTGAGTAACAATATTGAAACTAACCAACTCATCAAGTTTTTTACATGAAAAAGCAGACACTGCAATTAATATAGCCAAAAAATAGGGAAGGATGCGCATGATTATTCGGATTGAATTTCCAAAAATAGCAGATTTTTTTATTAATCAATCAACGGAGTTCAAAGTCTCGTTTATTGCGCGAGGCAAACGTCTCATACAAAGACACATTCATGAGCAATAATAACAAGCAATAAGCTAAATCATCTACCGGAATATTTGCAATTCCATCAATAAAAATGCGGAAACCAGAATTCTCTGCATCATTATACATAACAACTGGTCTCGAAGTTAAAACTCCATTTACAATCAAGAAGGGAATTAAACTTATTCCATACCCAATAAAAAACCTTCCGAGATAGATGGCGCGTTTAATAAAGGTTAAGTAAATAAGTAAAATTGCTGATGCAGAACATGTAAATGCAGTATACCAATGGTTGTAATAAAAACCGGTAGCTAGAAGAAGAATTATTATAAATGCGATTGAAATAACACGCTGATATTGAGCAAGAATATCCCGCTTAATAAAATAAATAGAAACGAAGTAAACAAAAAAGCAGCAATAAGGTACAATCAGAAAAAAGAGCCATTCTTCGATAGGTAAACTTCCGATATTGAAACCTAGTGTGTATTTCTCACTAAAGCTCCACACCCCGATTCGTGTAAAAAATTCATCCCAAATAAGGAAAAATCCTGCCGTAATAAGCATTGCAGGAAACATGTGTTTCCACTTTTTCCAGAGCGCAATCTTTTTCTCGAAGCTTTGAGCCAAGGGATACGCTAAACTTGCTAGCATCAAAAACAGGTAAAGGAATTTATCGGGAAACACCTTGTTGTTCTTTAAAGAATTTACGAGCAACTACAAGCATTCCAAATGATTCGGCATTTTCTTTACCAAGGGTTTTATGGTGCACTTTATGCGCTTTTCGAATGGCTCTTAAATAGCGATTATCACTTCGTTTGAACCAATTTAATCGTTGATGAATGAAAACTTCATGAACAAGGAAATACGCTAAGCCATAAACTAAAATGCCAATCCCAATATACAATTTGAAATCATTTCCATGCATCATCCCAAACATAATACACAACCAACTTGGGATTGCGAATATGAGGAAGAATGCATCGTTTCGTTCAAAAATATTGGAATGTGGCTCATGATGGTCGCGGTGTAATACCCATAAAAATCCATGCATCACAAATTTATGCGTGGCCCAAGCCATAAACTCCATGAAAAAGAAAGTGGCAATGACAATGCCGGTATTAAGAAGCCAAGTCATATTAGATAAAATGCAAAGTCAGAAAAAAGAATGTCATAGCTAGTAGTAACCACAAAGCTACGGGATTGTTTCCGGAATAAAACCGATGTGCAATCCATTGCAAAGGAAGTGAAACCAAAAACCAACCTACATAATTGCTTAATGGAATTTGGCCTGAATGCCAAAACCAAAAACCAAAACGAATGGCGATGGGTTCGATGAGATAGTCTATTGCTGTCATGAAAAGCGCGCCCAAGATCACTTTCACGTACATTGGCAATTTTGTTCTAGCACTTAAATCGGTTGAGATATAGGCTAAAAGGTACCAATTAAGTCCAATGATAATGGGAAAATCTTCATATTTAAAACCCAAGGTTGCCCCATAACTGTAATGACCAAAAATGATTGCGGTGTGAATCCCAACCCACTCTACACCAAATCCTGTTGTGAAACAAATCAGCAAAAGCCCCCAAAATTTCCAGTCGTATTTGTTGTGAAAGGCAATTAAAATAAATGCCGAAAGCATTAAATTAAAGGGCGTTAACAATCGAAACGTTTGGCTATAACTAGAAATTAATCCGATAATTCCAACTGCATAAAAAAGCAAAAGCACATAAGCTCCATGCATTGGACTGGTTA
This sequence comes from Bacteroidia bacterium, assembly GCA_964203455.1. GTDB lineage: Bacteria > Bacteroidota > Bacteroidia > M30B66 > M30B66 > CALQRR01. The sequence goes on along the minus strand of CAXNNF010000037.1, from coordinate 5,635 downwards.
GAAAAGGGATTTTTTTTGCAAATGGACTCATGCGTTTGGAATAAGGTCGGCAACAATTCTTGCAGACTGCAAACAAAGTGGAATGCCACCACCAGGATGAACACTTCCACCGCAAAAATAGAGATTTGTAATGTGTGATGAAAAATTAGCATGGCGTAAAAATGCGGCATACCGATTATTGGAACTACTTCCATACAAAGAACCCTGGAACGAAGAGGTTTTCGATTCGATGGTTCTTGGACATAAAATAGATTCATTAAGAATAAATGCTTCGATGTTTTGACCTAATCGTAAACTGAGTTTCTGAAGAATATCTTTTCGGGCCTGTGCTATCAAAGTATCCCAATCTTGTCCTTTGTTACCGGGAACATTAATCATCACAAACCAATTTTGGCATCCCTCTGGAGCATCTTCTTTCTGAAAATTCGATGTAATATTCACATAAATCGTTGGGTCATTTGAAATTTTATTTCCTTCAAAAATAAAACTGAATTCTTCTTGATAATCGTTCGAAAAGAAAATGTTATGCATGTTCAATTCTTTAAAAACAGCATTTATTCCCCAATAAAAAATTAGTGCAGAACTCGATCTAGGTTGTCTGAGAATTTTTTCAGGTGCAGAATGTTTCAATAATAACTTTCGGTAAGCTGGAACCACATCGCTATTGCAAACAACCCAATTTGCCGCATATTGATTTTGATTCGTTTTTACCCCAACAACACGTTTCCCTTCTGTCATGATTTCATCCACTTCTTCATTCAAAAGAAACTTCACGCCTTTGCGCTTTGCCAAAGCAACAAGTGAATTGGTAATACTGGACATTCCTCCTTTTGGAAACCAAGCTCCTTGTCCAAATTCGAGATGCGAAATACTCTGCAAAACAGCTGGTGCTTGGTAAGGATCAGAACCATTGTACGTTGCATATCGGTTAAACAATTGAACCAATTTAGGATCTCCTAATTGCACAACATTTTGGTGATGTAGGTTTGAAAAAATACCCAAACGAGGACTGGCTAAAATGCCTTTCAACGTTTCGGAATTAAGGAAATTTCTCCATTTATGTAAGGAACGATGAAGAAAAACGGGAGCCGTGGTTTCGTATATAAATTGGGCTTTTTTAAGATAATCGGTAACTCGATTAGCAGGAACATTAAGAACCCTTTCAACCTCTTTCGCAAATTCAAATTCGTTTCCAGATGCTTCCAAAAAAGTACCATCGTCCCAAAAATAATGGCAAACAACAGGCAACTGATCATAATTAAAATGATCTCGTGGATTTTCGCCTACAAGTTCAAAAAGCTCATCTACTTGTTTTGGTAAGGTAAACAAGGAAGGTCCTGCATCGAAACGAAATCCAGATTGAGTAAATTCCGTAAGTTTTCCTCCGGGATAAGAATTCTTTTCAATCACCGTTACATCATAGCCTTTGCACGCTAAGCGAATCGAAGACGCTATTCCTGCAATGCCAGAACCGATAACGATAACTGAATTAGATTTCATGCTACAAAACAACTCAATCTAATTGAAAATGTTTGTTGGATTTTAAAAAACATCTTGATTAGAGACAAATTTACCCGCTATTTTTTGAACATGTTGGTGTATAAGTTTCCTTGTTGAATTTAAATTAACACCTGTTTGATGATTAAATCCCTCTTAAATTTGATAATTCCCAACTCTTCCACTCGAATTTATTTTTCATTTCAATAAATACAATTAAATGTCAAACCAATACAGCACGAAACGCTGGGTAATTTTGCCTGATGTTGATGATGCTTCAGTGGAAACACTTGCCGAACAATTGAATATTGATCCTCGCTTATCGAAAATGTTGCTGCAAAGAGGCATTGAAAATTTCGATGAAGCAAAGCGGTTTTTTCGTCCTTCGTTAAGCGAATTACACGACCCCTTTTTAATGAAGGATATGGACAAGGCCGTTGCTCGAATTGAAGCTGCACTTGAAGAGCAAGAGAACATTCTCATTTATGGGGATTACGATGTGGATGGAACAACGGCTGTTGCCTTGATGTATTCATACTTCCGAAATGTTTGTCCTGAAAAGATCCATTTCTACATTCCCGATCGACGAATAGAAGGATACGGAATTTCATTTTTGGGAATTGATAAGGCAGAAGAATTGAATTGCAAACTCATTATTGCACTCGACTGCGGCATTCGATCTATCGATAAAGTTGAATATGCATCGAGTAAAAAAATAGATTTTATCATTTGCGACCATCATATTCCTGGAGATACAATCCCTGCGGCTATTGCAGTTCTCGACCCCAAAAGAAGCGATTGCCCCTACCCTTTTAAAGAACTTTCTGGTTGTGGCGTTGGATTTAAACTCATTCAAGCCCTGAAGCAATCGATTCCAAATGGGGATATTTCGGAGCAGTGGCTCGACCTTGTTGCAACATCCATTGCTGCCGATATTGTTCCCATTGTGGGAGAAAACAGAATTCTTGCATATTTCGGAATGCATCAAATCAACACCAATCCACGTCCAGGAATTCGTATGTTATTAAGCAGTGGCAAAGAGGGTTCAAAGAAAAATCCGGATAAGGAATTCAGTATTTCAGATCTTGTTTTTTCGGCGGCACCTAAAATTAATGCAGCAGGAAGAATTGAACATGGTAAAAAAGCGGTGGAGCTTCTTATTACCGAAGACACTGCAACAGCAGAGCAAATTCTCTTACAGATTAATGCTCAAAACAGTAGACGTAAGGACCTCGATCAACAAATGTCCTCCGAAGCGCTTGCTTTTTTTGAATCGAATGCTGCATTGCGTAATGCAAAATCGACTGTATTATTTAAAAAAGAATGGCACAAAGGAGTTGTTGGGATTGTTGCCTCCCGGGTGATTGAAAAATACTATCGGCCAACCATTATTCTCACCGAATCGAATGGGAAAGCAACGGGAAGTGCGCGTTCGGTAAAAGGTTTTGACATACACGAAGCATTAGTAGGTTGCACAGATTTACTCGAACAGTTTGGGGGACATATGTTTGCAGCAGGTATGACGATGCCTTTGGAAAATGTTGAAGCATTTCAAAAACGCTTTGAAGAGATTGTTTCGAAGACCATCAAGGAAGAGTCGTTAACTCCAGAAGTGGAGATTGATATGGAAATTGAATTGAGTGATATTACCCCTAAATTTTATCAAATTCTAAAACAATTTGCACCATTCGGTCCAGGAAACATGGCGCCTGTTTTTATGACCAAACAACTAAGTGATGATGGAAATGGCAAAATTGTGGGCGCTACACATTTAAAAGTAAGACTCGGCAAGCCAAATCAACCCTATTATGATGCCATTGCTTTTGGGAGGGCCGATATGCTTTTGCCCATTTCGAAAGGAATACCTGTTGATGTTTGTTATACGTTGGACGAAAACCATTGGAATAATAAAATGACGCTCCAACTTATGGTAAAAGACATGAAGTGCTAATACTTCGATCAATAAATTTCATAAATGATTGAAAATTGGTTGTCAAAATGCTTGTTTCTCGATTAAGAATTCTAATTTGCACCATATAATTTAAAAACACCTATGAAAAAACTCATACTCGTATTTGGAATTTTTGCAAGCAGTATTGCATTTGGGCAAACTTTTTCAGACAACTTCGACTCGTATACTGCGGGTTCTTATTTATGCCCGCAAAGTGCAGGGGCTTGGACTACCTGGAGCAATGCTCCCGGAGGAACGGAAGATGTTCTAGTATCTAATGCAGAAGCATTATCTGGAGCCAATTCACTTTTTTTTGCATCTACTGTTTCGGGCGGCGGACCAACGGATTTGGTTCATAATTTTGGTGTGTTAAACACTGGACAAATTTCGATGGAGTTCAATATCAAAGTGCAAACTGGGAAAGCAGCGTACTTTAATCTTCAACGAAATGCAACAATTGGTGATGTTTGGTCTATGGACTGCAACTTCGCCGATAATGGAGACATAATTATACTCAACCAAACGGGACTTTATTTTACCTCAACGTACACTCAAAACCAATGGTTTAATTTTAGAATGGACATCAATTTCAATACAAACGTTTGGGAAGTTTTTATTGATGATGTTTCTGTTGGTTCATTTGCAAATTCAGAAAACCAGATTGCTTCTATCGACATTTTTCCGGTAGATCAAAATACCCCTTTTAGCTGTGGATATTTCTTTGATGATTTCCAATACACTGTTACACCTTATACATTGCCAACGGTAAACGGAGCGGCAAATTTGGTTTCATACAGTCAAGGAAATCTAGTAGGAACTGCTGTTACACCGAATGTAACTGTTCGTAATTTAGGAGTTAACGTTATTACATCTGCAACTATAACAGTAGATTATAACGGTACAAATATCTCGAACGATTTCACAGGATTGAATCTCGCATCATTAGCAACAACAACCCTTTCGATGCCTTCCACTTTGTCTTTAGTTGCAGGAAGCAATACCATGACAGCAACGCTTAGCAATGTAAACGGTGCTATTGATGGCGACGCTGGTGATAATCAAACCTCTATCGTAATAAATGCAATAACTCCAGCACTTGGTAAAATGGTAGTTGGCGAAGAAGGAACAGGAACATGGTGCCAATGGTGTCCGCGTGGTGCTGTTTTTATGGATATGATGGAATCAAAATATCCTGGACATTGGGCTGGAATTGCAGTTCATAATGGCGATCCAATGACAGTAACAGAATATGATGCTTCTTTAACAGTTAGTGGATATCCAAGTGCATTGGTAGATCGAGGTACTGAAATGGATCCATCCGAAATGGAAGTGGCATTTTTAGATAATATTCTTATTGCTCCTAGTGCATTCATTACCAATGGTGCAAATTGGGATGCAACAACACGTGTTTTAGATGTCTCTATTTCTGCAAATTTTCAAACAGCTGCAAACAATAATTACAAACTTGCCATTGTTCTTTCCGAAGACGAAGTAACTGGAACAGGATCAACTTATGGCCAATCGAATGCATATGCTGGTGGAGCAAGTGGAGTTATGGGTGGTTATGAATTATTAAGTAATCCTGTACCTGCAACTCAAATGGTTTACAATCACGTTGCTCGTGCAATTGCCCCTTCTTTTGGAGGAACAAATATCGCATTCCCAGCAACGATAAATTCTGGAGAAACTTATACCATCAATGCAAGCTTTACACTTCCTACAACATGGGACGAAACCCAAATGCATATTGTAGGTTTGTTGGTAAACCAATCTGGAACAGTTAACAACGCCGGAAAGGCAACATTAACAGAAGCCATCGCAAATGGATTTGTTTCAGGGACGCCAATTAATAACGTGGGTATTGCTGATCAAAATCAAATTGATGCAAATCTTGCGGTATATCCGAATCCAGCAAATGAATTTACATCCATCAAGGTTCAATTAAAGAACGAGCAAAATGTTTCGTTGAAATTAATTGATATGAACGGTCGCACTGTTGCTTCTCGCAATTATGGACAAATGAATGGCGCATCCGAAATTCAATTAAACACCGTTAATTTCGAAGCGGGTCTCTATTTAATTCAATTAACCTTAGACAACACTATTGTTAGTCGTCGTTTAATTATTGAATAATACAAGATTGCAAAATACAAAGGGCGACCAATGAGTCGCCCTTTTTTATGCGTA
>CAXNNF010000036.1:0-7998 GCA_964203455.1 Bacteroidia bacterium | reverse complement strand
TCATAAACTTGAATTTTAATTTAATGCTACTGCAGAAATTACATTTGGTTTTTCGGCGGGAGATTGAACCGATTTAAACGATGAGCTACTCTTTTTAGGCCAGCGAAGCAAGAAACGTGTATAGATTCCAAGTTCCGATTCAATCCAGATTTCCCCACCTGTTTCATCGATTATCTTTTTCACGATGGCGAGCCCAACACCGGTACTTTCGAATGTATCTCGTGCTTGCAATGTTTGAAAAATGATAAATACTTTTTCATGATAACGCTCCTCTATTCCGGGTCCATTATCTTCTACTGAGAATGTAAAGGCATCTTCTTCTTCAACACAAGCAATTTTAATAACAGCTTTCTCTTTGTCATTATATTTAATTGAATTGGATATTAAATTTAAAAACACCTGCTGCAATTTCATTCGTTCAGTATTAATTACAGGTAGATTCTCGGGAATCTCTATTTCCACATTTGAATCCTGCACAATGAGTTCGAATATTTCATTGATTAACGCTTTCACATCAACCATAACATTGGGACTCTTTACACGATCGGCACGTGAATATTCCAAAATCCCGTTAATTAAACTTTCCATGCGAACAATTCGTCCTTTTAACATGGTAAAATGTTGCGCCGAATCTACCGTAAAACGATCACCAATATCTTCCTCAATCCAAGAGGATAAGTTGCTAATAGCACGCAATGGTGCCTTTAAATCGTGCGAAACAACATACGCAAACTTATCAAGTTCTTTATTTGCCTTTTCCAAATACATGTAATATTCAGCAAGGCGTTCTTCCGATTTTTTTCGTTCCGATATATCACTTTCAACATGTATAAATCGAGTGACTTCACCTTGGTCATCCAAAATGGGTGAAATCGTTACCTGTAACCAAATAGGAGACCCATCCTTTCTATATTTTAAAACTTCTCCAGAAAAAGATTTTTTATGTGAGATATTATGTGAAATTAGATTGATGGTTTCATCATTTGTTAAAGGACCATAAAACAATTCTTGGGTTGTTTTCCCTATAACTTCTGGGAGTGAATACCCTTTAATTCGCTCAAATCCTGAATTGACCCATTCAATAAGACCATCTTTATTGGTAATAATTACAGAATTATCGGTATTGGAGGCAACCAAAGACAGTTTCTTCAATTCCTCATTTTTCATCTCCAGCGATTCTTTGGCTTCGGTAACTTTTGCAATAACAATGTTCTTAGAGTTTTCTAAATTGTTTGAAAGACTATAAATCAATAAGGTTGCTGTGCAATAAGTAATTAAGTAATCGAGATTCAGCATGTGACCCGATGAATCACTATCGATTATGTTTCTTACATCCAAACCACTGAACGTGGAAATATAGTAAAAGAAGAAGAGCGTGATTATACTTAAAACCGAAATGATTTTTCCTTCTTTATTACCGAGTAACATAAAAGTGACTAAAATCAATCCTCCTAAATACATCATGCCTGAATTGCGAATTCCACCCGAATAATAGGTAACAACATGCAACGTAAGCATAGAACTTGCAATGGCAATCATATATGCCAATCGTAAATTCAAGTGTTTGTTTAACAGGAAATAATTAACTGCGATAATGGAGGTAAGTCCCATTAATATAATACCAATAAAATCGAACCAGTTGAATGTAGAAATTACTTGATACGTAATCATTAAAGCAATGATTAAAGCTGTAAGCGAATAAGTTTTGAATAAATTAAAACGTTGCTTTGAAACAATATCATCAGCATTTATAGTACTCTCCGCTTTTTTTAGAAGAAAGAAATCTTTTAAATACCTTGCTTTACTTTGAATCATGTTTTGATTTATTGCGAATTCAATCTTATTTTTCTCAAGAGCTTATTCGAAGATTAACCTTTTATAGTTACCTGTTTAACAAGCGATTCTTCCTTAAAGTAACAGCCTTTCTTACATTGATATTCAAGTAATTTTGATTAATTCTTAAATAATGGAATCCAGATTCCTTTTTTTATTCGTGGTCGTGCAAGGAAGAAATACAAACCCAATCCCGAGACAATTCCAAAAAGTAAGCCTTCTCTTATAAATTTAAAGGCCGATTCTACCCCTTCTTGGATAAACACAGCAAAAAGGGCATAAGCAAAGATGATTCCCCATCCAATTAACAACTGAATACCTGCCTTACTTATTTCACGTTGGATTGATTCTTCATGAAAAAACTCCGAATGATTAAGTGTATTGTTCATCATTTTTCCCCATAAAATCAGCATCAATATAACTTGAAAAACTCCAAAATAATAGCTATTCCCAGACGAAACCAATGCATTAAACAATCCATGAGTTAATACGGCAATACAATAAGCTCCAATAAAAATAAGTAGTAATGGAAGTCTGGTTTTTTTCTTAAAATAAAAAATTGCATATGCTATAATAGATGATGTAAACATGTGTAAAACAGCAGTATAAAAAGCGCGATCTTCGATAATTGAAATGTTTTTACTGAAATAAAGTACATTTTCAAAAGCAGCAAAACCCATAGCACCAACTGAAGCGTATTTAATATAATCGTACGATTCATTTAATACATGCTTCCGATTGTAGAAAATTAAAAAGGGGATGATTTTAGCTAATTCCTCGATAGATGCAACTCCTTGAACATGATAGCGCAAACGCACACTGAAATTGCCATCTGCAGGTAAATTTATAATATCTGGAAATATCACGTAAACAAGGAATACAAATGGAACTGTTGCCACTCCAATAAAAAAACACAACAAGGTATTTTTCCAACTCTCTTTCTCAAAGACATCCATTTGTCTTAGAAATCGAATGTAAACTGCTGCAACCAAAATGGATGCGAATAATGCGAATAAGTCCATCCTTTTTTTTCGAAATTTAGCAAAAAAAGATCTCTTAAAACTAAAGAGTAAATACTTAGATTGCACAATTCAATGGAACGAGGCCCTTCAAATTATTATTAGATCTTTCAGCGGTTATATAGTATTGGTTTTCCTTATTCGAATTTTCGGAAAAAGGAACTGGCTCAATTATCAATTGTTGATTTGATTTTCATCTCAACAAAAACTATTCTGTTCAAAATACCATGCGAGTCCCGATAAATCATTGATTTTATTGAGAATCAACTAAAAAATTAAGTCATTCAAAATAAACAACAAATAAAACCTACAATAAAACACTAATTATGCATCCTTGGCACGACTTATCTCCCGGAAATGAATTACCCAATTGTGTTCAAGCAATCATCGAGATTCCTCAAGGCAGTAAAGCCAAATATGAAATAGATAAACCAAGTGGATTCCTGAAACTCGATCGGGTTTTAACTACTGCACTGCATTACCCTATCAATTATGGTTTTATCCCACAAACGTACGCGGGTGATCATGACCCATTGGATATTTTGGTATTTAGCCAGATTGATTTACCGCCTTTGACTCTGGTGAATGCCAAAATAATTGGCGTTTTACGCATGATCGATAAAGGGGAAATGGACGATAAAATTATTGCTGTTGCAAACACCGATATTGCAGTGAATCACATCGAGAACCTTGATCAATTTCCTGAATTTATTCTGAATGAAATTCGTCGATTTTTTGAAGATTACAAAAAGCAAGGAAATATAAATCCGGTTGTTATACCTCAATTACTTGGTAAATCGGAAGCTGTTGCAATAATCGAAGAAGCTTTAAACGAATACCGAAAATTATTTTTAAACGGCGAACGTATTTGATGTACTACTTCTTTTTCTGTTTAAATAAATCAGAAGCATTTTCAAATTCTCTTCTGTAAAACAAACCCACACCTTGCGTATAAGGTACATCGTTACTCAATAATAAGTACTGATTTGAGCGATTAAACACACGAATACGCACCATTCCATCACCGGTTAATTTCACTTCAACATTAAATTCACCCACCATATTGGTTGTGTTTTGCGTTGTTGTTACATTATTGGCAGTTCCAACATTTCCATCAATACTCACTCGATCGTTGAACAATTGTGTCTGTAAATTCACACTCACATTGTCTTTGGCTGTGGCTCCACCTTGCACATAATTCACCCCAATATTCACATCATCGCTTAATTGAGAAAGCATATTACTTAACTGGCTTGACAATAATTCACTCGCATTTGAACCCACTCCATAGATTCCCGTTGCTTCGGATGCACCTCCTTGGTTAGGCATAAAACCGCCTAACATTACCAATGAAAACATCTGTTTATTAAGTTCATCCTCACTATAAATCTGTGACTTAAATAAATTAATTGTGTTGTCGTCTGCATTGGGTAAGTTAATATCAAACTTAATTTGAGGCTTCATCAACTTATCGCTCAAATTCATTATTGCATTCACATCAATTGTACGTTTTACAGCTGCACTCGAATCAATATTCTTTACCAATTCATAGAGTGATGTACGAACTTTATAGATGGCCGAAAGATTAATATCTGCATCGTATGGATCGCCTTTAAAACTAATCGTTCCACCTTTTTGAACCACAAACTTTTTATTAATTACATTTTGCAGGGTAAATAAATAATCTCCTTTGTCAATGACATAATCGCCATAAATGTTAAAGTCGCCGGCTTCGGTAACTTCCATTCTTAAATTCGCACTACCATTTCCTTTGATAATATCTCCAACTTTAGGATCAAACAAAAGAAAAGCTTCTGCATCAGGGGTCACTTCCAAATTGAAGTTTAATTCATATCCTTTACTTGTGACCTTCCGAGAACTCAGTTTATTTAACGCGTGTGTTGTGCCTTTCTTTTCGAATATGATAAAATCTTGTTGACTTACATCGCTCGTTCCCGTTAATGGCAGATAAAACACAGTACCACGTTCGGTTTTCGCATTAATATCCATGATTATATTATCGAGCGGTCCGGAAGCTCTGAATGTGCCAGTAGCATTGGCTTTTCCATAAAATAAATCACTTTGACTTTCATTGGTATTTAATGCTAAGAGGGAATTCGCTTTTAAGAAAACATTAAGATAAAAATCATCGTAATTGGTGTGAGATATTTTAAAATCCAATTTACCGGTATTTGAATTTTCGTCGGATAATTGAATGTTTTTCGCTTGAATAGTATTCTTATTAATCATGAATTCATGAGCAAAGAAATAGCGGGTATTCAGAAGTCCAATCGTAACAGCAGTTCGTTTTAAATTGACCGTTCCATTAGTAATTGGTTCGTTTAAAGAACCTGTTAGATGAATATTACCATCGGCTAAGCCAGTAACATCTGAAAATATATCATCTACATATTTCTTAAATAATGACAATTGGATATTATTCATTATTAAATTTAAATCGATATTGTTTGTCGATTTTGATGGAATAAAATACCCGTTAAAAGCAAGTTTCGGAACCGATGAATTTTTTATTTGACCATCCAATAAAATACGTTCTGTTTTGGGTTCCCATTTACTGGTAATTGATCCATCTCCAATAAAATCATCATTTATATAAATATTTTTCAAGTCAAGATTACTCTTAAAAAAAGGTTTACCCATCAAATCGGCAAAGGATATGATTCCTCTTGTGGAACCTTCAAATTTAAGATCCGACTCTGCAATAAATGGATTCAAATTCCGTAATTGAAAATTGTCTAAAATCACATCGAGTTCATCCGAATCACGGTCACTTACTTTTCCATCAATACGGATAAATTCATTTTGATGGGTGAACGAAAGATTATTAAATTCAACTAATCCAGTATCAATAGTTATCGAATTCTCCGCATTTACTTGCCATAAAGTATCCTCTATGAGAATGAGTGATGGCAAGATCTGCATATTAATCTTCGAACCTTCGAAATGAGCTTTTGCGTTGATTTGTGCATCGGCGGCATCTAAACTTTTTCGGGATGCCCAATTAATCTTAAATCCTAAACTATCGGTTACAGCATCCGAACTTATACGAATAAAATTAACCTGAATACTATCCGTAACAAACATTTTCTGGGATGTAACATCAAATTTCAATCGATTATTCTTAGCATCAGCTTGCGATTTTATATCTTCAAACCGAACACCCGAAATGTTTATTTCTGGTGAAGTAATTTCCATCTGCAATTGATTGCCATTCGATTGAAAATCGCCTGAAAGTTTAGTTCCTTTTCCAATTTCAATATCTGGAAAAAAGAGTTCAGAAGGCAATCGTAAATCTTTTATCGTTAAATCATATCTGAAGTTTTGATTAAATGGTTGATTAGGATTAATCTGAATAGCCGAGTAACTTGGAAGAAAACTGTTTAACACATTCGAAATTGCATCAGGCAAACTTGCCATACGGAAACTACCTTGAACAGAGGCATCCAAAATATCGGAATATACATGAATTGATTTGGCATCTGGCTCACCTTTCGCTTCAAGTAAAATATCGTCTACAAGAAATTTTTGAGAACCATATTGAACAGAACTTTCTGCAAGTTCTATTTGTCCCTCCAATTGATCAATCGATTTACCAGTAAAATTGCTAGTGATTTGTGTCGAAACAAGGAGTGCTGAATCACGTTTGATGAGTTTGAGCGCAGTAATATTGATGCGGTCGACATCTGCTTGGAAATCGAATACTGGCTGCTCCCTCGTTAAATCAATTAATCCCGAAAAATCCAATAAAACATTAGGATCATTTATGGATAATTTCCCATCATACGTTTTTCCGTTTACGAGTCCATTCAATGTAATATTCGAATATGAATACCCATTCAATTCAATAAATGGCAAGGTTCCCGTGATAGATGCTTTAAGTTGATTTTCGTTAAAACCCAGCCCTTTTATTTCAGTTGAGAAGGCCAAATTTCCAATCCCGGGTTTTAGTCCAAGCAAGTCGCCCAACATGAAATTGGCCGTACCGAACTTCCCTTCGTAAGCATATTGCTGAATATCATTGCGATACCAAAGATGCAAATCGGTAACAAGCTCTCCCAAATCGCTTGAAACTTTTCCAAGTACAACCACATCATCCAATGTTCCAGACAAAGCACCGCGATAGGTTACAACACCAACCTTTTCAAGCATTTCAGGAACCTCGATTTTTGTATTTTTATAAAAAGGATACATTTCAAGAGTTTGCAAATCAGCTCTACTGGTCTGCATTTCAACGATTTGATAATCAAATTCCATTTTTTCGGTATCGGGCAATCCATCCATTTTAAAGCCCCCAATAAAATGACTTTCCTTTCCAAAACTGAGCATGGTATTAAACCCTGTGAGATGATCGATTGTCCCCTTAAAACCACCAGAATATCCAATTTGCTGATTCAAACCTCTCAACTCTGGAGCAAAAACAGCAATTTCATCTAGGTTTATAGAAGACTTCCGGATTTTACCTCGCATTTGAACCTTCTCAATAAAATCGCTTAAGTCGTCATATTCATCGTATTCGAAATGCACTTTACCATCGAACGAACTTAATGGCGTTTGAATATGGAGGTTCGAAAAATCCATCATGGTATAGGCAATCGTAAAATCTGAACGAAAATCTTTCACATGAAAGCCACTCGCTTCCGATAATTTCATATGATTTATCTTGCCTGTTAAAGAATCATCTATGATTAAAAAATTCTTGAGATTTGCATAAATATCCCGAATTCGAATATGATCGTAATTCATTCCAAACCCAGTATCCGGAATGGTATCACGAAATTCGTAGGTAAAATCAACATTTTCAATATTAACATCCCAGAAGAATAACTCGGGTGGTTTGGAGGGCGCTTTTTTGATTGTATCGGGCGGACCATTAATCGCATCCAAAATAAACTGAATGTTTAAGTCATCTTCTCCTTCAAATTGACGCACATTGAATTGGCCATTCCGAAGAGTCACATGATCAAAATCGAAATGCTTGAAGCCTAAATACACTTCATCAAAATTAGCTTCAATAAAATCGACGAACAGCAGAGTATCTTTGTGAAGATCTTCCACATAAAATCCTTCAAATACGGCTCGATCAAAAAAACGGATTTTCACTGCTCGTATATCTACCTTTGACCCT
>CAXNNF010000035.1:0-8037 GCA_964203455.1 Bacteroidia bacterium | reverse complement strand
TCAGCCATTCAATCGCTTTGGGGTAAGTCCCTATTACAAATGGCTTACCCTTCATTTTGGCTATCGAAGCATTCGGATGAATCCTTTCGTGATGTCCGGATTGCAGTTTCTGGGAACAGGTATTGAAATGAATCCTAGAGGATTTCGATTTGCTGCATTTTATGGACGTTTTGCAAAGCCAGTTGCTCAAGATACCCTTTCATCCATTACGCCAACTCCTGCTTTCAAACGCATGGGATATGGCGCTAAAATAGGAGTCGGTAACCGAAGAAGCTATGTGGATTTAACACTCGTAAAAGTTGCCGACGATACAACGTCCATCCCGTCTATTAGCAATTCTTCCGATGTAAAACCTCAAGACAATCTTGCTTTGGGGCTAGGTGGCAGAATTGCTTTTGGAAGAAGAGTGAATCTACAATTCGATGTCGCAGGGAGTTTGCTAAACCGAGACCTTCGCTTGCCTGCAATAGATACAATTTCGGCAATTAAACCCATCGAAAAACTGTTTGTTCCCCACTGGGGATTTCAATTGTTAACCGCAGGACAGGCCTCCATTCAATATTCCCACAAACGAATCGGAATGAAAGTGCAAGTACGAAGAATCGACCCTGATTATCGCTCTTTAGCTGCTTACTACCAGCAAACCGATATGCAATCATTAACGTTTGAACCAACGCTTCGCTTGATGAAAAATAAAATACGCCTGAGTGGAAGTATTGGTCGTCAACAAGACAATTTATACAAGAGAAAATCCTACACATCCGTTCGCACAATTGGATCCGGAAATTTCTCTTGGAGTCCCAGTAAAGACTATAACTTAACTATAAGCTATTCCAATTATGGAGTTGCTCAACAAGCGGGTCTATTGGCTTTAAACGACACGTTCAGGGTGGCTCAAAACAACCAAAGTATTGGTTTTGGTCAACAGATTTCTAGAACCAATAAAAGAAGAACTTTCACCTTTTCGATGAATGCAACATTCCAGCAACTACAAGACTTAAATCCTTATGGAACCTATGCATCGGGCGAGAACAAAGTGTGGTTTTTAAATTTGAATGGAAACAACATTCGCATTAAAGACAATCTGAGTATTCAAGGAGGAATGAATATCAGCCAAAATCAATTTTTAACAGGCTCTTATTTACTGTTGGGTCCAACCGTAGGCATATCAAAACCCCTCATCAAAGATAAATTGCAAGCAGCTGGAACACTTTCATACAACAAAGGATTTCAGGCGGGGATTTCTTCTGGATCTACTTTGAATTTTTATTCTTCCTTCAATTATCAAGTTTCAAAGACCCATCAATTTAACTTAACATTCAACATCCTGCATAATAGCACTCCGTTTATTAATACTGGAACATTTACCGAAATCCGAATTTTGGCAGGCTATATACTTGTCTTTCAACACAAATAAAAAGCTATGAAACGAATTAAATTAGCCTTCCTCATTTGCATTGTTACTTTTCAATGTTCGTTTAATTTAAATGCGCAACCTTACCCTTTATCATTAAACATTCAAGTTTCGGGTCCATATACGGCAAATTACACCGACTATTATAGTGGAACAAGTCAGGTGGTATTAACGATTGTAAACAATTCTACGAATACTTATGACATTTATTTGGCGGGTGAAATTTCGGCAAATAATGGAGCTATAAGAGTTTCAACCTCAGGAGAAAGCGCATGGTCTGCTCCGGCTTTGGTAGTTCCTCCGGGCTCTCATAGTTACAATGGCTCAAGTTTGCAGCCCTTTGCTCAAAATCCGAACGCCGATTATACGGGTATTACATTGCAAGACATTTCATCTGGACTGCTACCCGAAGGCGATTATCAAATTTGTTTGCGGGCTTATGGCTATAATTCTCTCCAACCGCTATCGCCAGGCGAACCAATGGGTTGTTCTAATGTTTTTACCATCTCCTATCCACCACCTCCTCAAATAATTGCCCCCTTATGCGGAAACACCCTAATTAGGTCGGCGCCGCAAAACATCATATTTAGTTGGCAAACTCCAACAGGAATTCCCCCATCTGTTAGCCCTCGTTATAAATTTACCCTTGTGCAACTTACGGACGGGATTGACCCTATTTCTGCATTAGATAATCCCGTTGATCCCGTTTATGAAACCGAAGTTAATACAACAACATTGAGCTATGGGTCTATTCAACCAATTCTGCAATCTCCGAGAATGTATGCATGGAGGGTTCAAATTTTAGACGCAAATGTCTTTCCTCCGCAAGATCCTTCCGCCTCGTTTCAAAACAATGGTTACTCCGAACCCTGTACATTTAATTACCTCGAACCGGGGAGTTCGGGAAATCCATTCACACTTGTTTATCCGATTGATGGCGATACGCTTCCATGGGATTATATGCCAATATATCATCGCTTCGACCCCTATTCGGTTAACTACACAGCATATTCTCATAATTTTAAAATATTTAAAAATGGAACTCTGTCGGATGTGTATAATCCTAATAATAGCTGGGGCAGTGGACCTGAATTGTCGCAAGAACACGCACTTGGCTACATAAATATTACCCAAGAACAGGCGCAACATATTAACTTATATAAACCAATGGCAGGGGTAAGCCCAGCTGCAATTGCATTTATGAATGGGAATTCATACACCTGGGATGCAGATATTGAAATAGAAAATAGCGCCGGACCAGAAGTAATAGGTAGTTTAAACGGTTCGTTTACAAGCGGAATGGGAAGACCTCGGCCTATCTATCCAGCAAACCTCGATTCGGTTGTAAAAGAGGAGGTTCTTGAGTTGAAATTTACCACATCTGCACCACCTCAAAGGCTTGTGCCACCGCTAGCGATTATGCAAACTTCATCGACTCCGGGCCCACATTTTTTTAATGGTGGCTTAAGCGAACGATGGATTTTAGAAGTGAGCCGAAACCAATCATTCAGCACCTTGGTAACATCAACCACCAAAAAATTGGGAGCGGGTTTAAATTACCTGAATGGTACTTGTCAAGAACAATGCTTGCTCGACTCTCTTTATAAAGATGTAACATTCAACTACACCCCAACCGATACAGGTTGGTATTTTTGGCGCGTTCGCTGGTTAAGCAATCCCAATGAGTTAACGGGAGCATCTTATTTAGATGGTCCAACTTGGAAATTCTTAGTAAAAGACAGTATTCGCATACCCGAAGACACAATACCTGCAACGCCCGCCGAATGTGTGAACACCTGTCTAGGCCCTACCATTCCGGCTTCCGAAAAAGTTCCTGTTTCAACTGCTGTTGTTGGGAATGTAGTTAATATTGGGATGTTTAGTATGACTTTAACCGAAATAACCTGGAGTGGTTCGAGTGCCACCGGAAAAGGAACAATTCGGGTTCCCTTTATGCGCGCTCCCATGAAAGTGCAGTTTTCGGGAATTAAAATAAACGCCAACAATCGGGTGTATCAGGGAGATGTTCGAGGCGAATATGATAATGTGTCCATCATTCCTGGAGGTATTACACAAGGCGTTTCTCAAATTACATCACTTAATCAGGAGCAGTCGGTTGCTTTAAACACGTTTGTTAATTCCACGGGGAGATTGGTTTCGCAGTTTGCCGCCGACAACCCAATAGGTTTGCCCATCGGACTAGACCAGGAAGTTGATGACCAGCGCGTTACAATTGGAATTGTTGGATTGCTTTTCACTCCTGAAACGGCAACGCTGAATGCAATGGTTTCAATGGGTTTTGCCGAGTTAAACGGCTGGCTAAGCTTGGGCGCAACCAATGTTTGTTTTCACCCTGATGGTATTGGCGGAGATGGCAAAGGCTTACTTTATTTGCCTGCCGATCATGATATTCCTTTTGGAGATAGCATCACCTTGCGTTTCGATAAAACAGAATTCAATGCAGATTTCACAGCGGTATCCGATTCGGGCACTTATGTTTCATGGGATTGCCGTGGTTTTAAAGCCTTGAATGTGGACGGTTCTGTCATTTTCGGGAGAAATATTTTGGTGGAAGACAAAACGGACGGAACAACCGGTCCTGCTCAAATAAAAGGGGAGTTCTCTTGCCGCATTCGTCGACAAGGACAATGGTTGGCGCGTCTCAATTTCAATCACCCTTTTCAAATGGCCGGTGCTGCTGGTTGGGGATTCGATGTGGAGGAAGCTTGGTTGGATTTCTCAGATGGGCAAAACCCCGACGGTTTCCATTTCCCAACAGGTTACGAATTCGACACCACGGCATTTACTGGCGATTTGAACCTAGAATCTATTCCAAATCCAGGAACCTATTGGAGAGGATTTTATTTAAAACGTTTGGCGGTTCGAATGCCTCCACAATTCGAAACATATACAAGTCCAGGAGCTCGACTTACAGCCTCTGTCAACAATATGCTTATCGATCGTCGCGGATTATCTGCTAGTTTTCGTGTTGAGAATATCATTAATGTGGGAGATGGAAATTTAGCAGGTTGGGGCTTTTCAATCGATACACTCAACATCGACATTGTAAAAAACTCATTTTCTCGTGGAGGTTTCGTTGGAGATATTCGAATTCCAGCCAGCGATTCGGCATTGCATTATTCGTCGATGCTTCGGCAGAACTTGCACACCCGTAACTTTAGCTATGAATTCAGAATTACACCCAAAGACACTATCAATGCTGCATTGTGGGCCGCCAAACTCTCCTTGCTTCCAACATCCTATATTAGCGCAGTAATTGACTCTTCTGGTATATTCGCACGGGCAGAATTGAGTGGAAATATTACCATCAATACCGAACTGCCTGCTGTGGGTAGAGTGAATTTCAGATTCATGGACTTTGAAGAGTTGGCATTTCAAACCCGGGCACCTTATATCGATTGCGATTCAAATTGTGTACGTTTCGCATTCGCTAGTCCTCAAAAATTCTTAGGAGGCGATGCGACTGATGATGGAGGCGGAAGCAGCGGCGGATTAAGTGGGTTTCCGGTAAGTATCAATGATATCGGTTTAACCATGCGCAACGGTCCTTCGGGGCCTAAAGCGGGTCTCGAATTTACGCTCAGCCTTAACTTAACAGGCGAAACCAATACATTTTCCGCAGCAACATCTTTGGCCATTTTGGGTAAATTGAATTTGGATGGAGGCCAAGGGCAAGTTTGGGAATTTGATGGAGTAGAGCTCGATAGCATTGGTGTTTCGGGATCGGTGGGCGTCGTTTCTATTTCGG
The DNA here is from genome assembly GCA_964203455.1 of Bacteroidia bacterium. Taxonomy (GTDB): domain Bacteria; phylum Bacteroidota; class Bacteroidia; order M30B66; family M30B66; genus CALQRR01. Next base: position 2,854 of record CAXNNF010000035.1, on the reverse strand, counting down.
GAGGATTGCGTTTTTACAACAATGACGCTACTTACGGAAATGGTTTTAAAGGAATCATTCAGGCCAGTTTCAAGCCAACGATTAGTGCAAAAGTGGCGGCGCAGTTTGGAGAAAAACAAGGCAATCGTTATTGGTTTGTGGATGCTCAAGTAGTCTTCAATCCCGGCATTACTCTCATGGCAGGATTGGATGTGTATGGTTTTGGTGGAGGCGCCTATTATCATATGCAAAGAACTACTCCGCTTCCATCCGCTGCCGGAATGGCCACGGCAGATACATCGGGAAAACAAGCTCCGGGTTTAACTTTAAGTGGCGTCAATTATGTACCGAATTTTTCCAATGCCTTTGGCTTTAGTGCCACTGTAATTTTTGGAAATACAGGAGGCGGACAAGCATACAATGCCGATGTAACGTTTGGTGCAGAGTTTTCAAATTCGGGCGGAATTAGTCTGATGTATTTGCGCGGCAACGCCTATTTCATGTGTGACATAACCGAAAGAACAGACCCTCAAATTCACGCCTTGGCAGATATATCGTACGATTTCGTTCACGAAATTTTTGATGCGCGTTTTGGTGTTACCATTAATGTTGCTGGAGGAGTTCTAAAAGGTGTAAATCCGGGGGGCTTAGCAGGACAGGCTCATATTTATGCATCGCCAGAAACTTGGTTTGTTCATGCAGGAACACCAACAACTCCCATCGGTTTGAACATTGCTAATGGGCTCCTTACAACCGAATCGTACCTTATGGTTGGAATGAATTTACCTGAACCTATCGGTGTTGACCCAAGAGTTACAAGTATAATTACACCCGGAGTGATTGTTCGTAACGCAGCAATCACCGATAGTGGAGATGGCTTTGCTTTTGGTTCTAGGATGCGGCAAAATTTTAATTTCAGAATGATGCCATTTTATGCTCGAATGGGAATGGGAATGGGATTCGATATTTCCTTGAAGAATTATGGGGGCGGTGTTTTCTGCGAAGGATCGGAGCCAGGAACTTCAATTGGAGCAAATGGCTGGTATGCACAAGGGCAAATTTGGGCATATATAAATGCTGATATCGGAATATATGTTGATTTATGGGTTTTTCAAGGAGAATTTAGTGCATGCAAAGTGGGAGCTGCAGCACTTTTGCAAGGAGGATTCCCGAATCCAAGCTGGGCGCAAGGTACAATTGGTGGTTACTATAATATTCTTGACGGACTAGTTACTGGTCATTGCCAGTTTGACTTTAAAATAGGAGAAGAATGTAGACCTGTTCTACAAAACCCGTTGACAGGTATTGAAATACTTGAGGATTTGGTTCCAATAAATGGAGAGCAAAATGTTGATTGTGGAACGAATCCTGAAGCGTCCTTTAACGCTTCTGTTGAAAAGCCTTTTGATATAATAGAAGACTTGACCGACGGCTCGCAGCGTACCCGTAGATTTCGCTTTGTTATTGATCGTTTTGAACTAAAAAAGGGTGGTGTATTGGTTCAGACTACTCGCTCTGTTTCAACCGACAAGTTTAAAGCCAGCATTGTTCCAAGTGCATTTCTCGACCCTTTTACAAATTATACTGCTTCTATTAAGCTTCGAGGAGAAGAGTATAATTTTACCGCATCTTCTTGGGTTCCGGCACTTAAGCGTGACGGCTCACGAATTGAAGCAGAACAAACCAATACGTTCAAAACAGGTCCTTATCCTGATAGAATCAGAGACGAGGATGTTGCATTTAGCTTTCCATTTAATACGCAGCGGTTTTTTCTTCAAGGAGAATGTAAATCAGGACTTGTTCGGCTTAAAAAAGAGATGCCATTTTTATGGAATACCTCACCAACACCATCAACAATTCGTAAATTCTCAGTACGATTTATACCAATTGATGGCGGTGCAGAAAAAACCACTTCTCTAACTATTAATGGGCAGAGTATCGAATTTGAAATTCCTGACTTATTAAACAACAAGGTCTATGCTTGCCAGTTGCTAGCCAAAGACAGCACATTAACAACATTGTCGCAAAGCATTCTTGGAACAATTGGTTTAGGTTCAGGTGCCGCTGGGAGTTCGGCTGCAGCTACAATATCTGCAAGCCAGATGGCTTCTGTTAATGCCGCTCAATTATCAACAATTCAACAAACATTCTCTGCAATTGGCGCAGGGGCATCATCCAGGAGCAACCGTATCAATGGCCGATCGGTGAGGAAAAATGAAAAGCTGATTTATGTATTTTTCTTTAAAACATCTCAACACAATACCTTGGCAGAAAAAATGCAAGCAAAAAGCGCATCATCAACCGGACGTCATGAATTTTTAATGTTCGAAACGCTTGAACCAAAATATACGGGAGGAGAATCATTTGATGTATTTGATGTTAATGGTTTTTCTTATGAATACGCAACAGGCGATGTGCGAAAAATTAAACCTTTGGTGTCATTTACAGATTCGCGCAGCGACAGATGGAATACAGAATACACAAAACCAATTATTTACGATTTGCATCAGATGTTAACTACTGAATCATTTACAAATTGGAGATTATTCAGGGCTAACCCAGATACCATTGGAATTCCGCCTTATAGAACAGTTAAATTTCACCAAAATTTTGTTTTCGCCACAAAACTCTCTAGCTCTGAGTTTTTGCCGCAAAGTACAGCACCCAATTCTGTTTTTGGAAACATAACGAGCGTTCAGCAACCCTCAGCAATAGGTTTTGGAGGATCTTTTGGCTATTCTTCAGCATTAACGAACTCTCCAAATACATTGTTTTTAAAAGTAAATACGGGAGCTCAAACCTTAGCTGATTATACGCGCATGGTTACTATTACAAACAGGGTAATGCTAAATTATGGCAATCCTTATACAAGTGA
>CAXNNF010000034.1:0-8040 GCA_964203455.1 Bacteroidia bacterium | reverse complement strand
GCTGAGGAAGCTCGTTATTTCGTGTTGAATGGTAAGGTCGACAACCGTGCTTACAACAGCATGAACGAAGGAATCTTAGTGAAGATGAAGAACGGAGAAATCATTGACGCCGCGAAAGCTAGCGACCACGATAATCTTTCGGCGTTGAGTGCTCCGGTTGAGAAGTATTTTTTGGCTCAGATGCTTCGCGAGGGCAACTAGCGATGCGAGGGCGGTTGCTCCGCGAGGGCAACTAACGTTGCGAGGGCGGTTGCTCCGCGAGGGCAACTAGCGTTGCGAGGGTCTGCGACGAGGGTGCTAACGCACGAGGACAACTTACGTTGCGTTTCAATCAAACGTTCGCAGAACCCTCGCAAAGAATTTGCCTTCGTCTGAAAGACCTTCGCGAAGTATTCGCCCTCGTCCGAAGGACATTAGTCTTTCACCAATCGCATAGTCTTACCAGCCGCTCTTACTAAATAAACTCCAGCGTTCCATTTAGCAACAGAGATTTCCATGCGGTCTGATTGTGCTTTGTCTTTGAATAAGATTCTTCCGGTTAAGTCGTACACTTCAACAGATGTTCCTTTTTCCAAACCAACCAAATTCACGTTGTTCTTCGCTGGATTCGGATACAAGTTCATCTCTGTTTTCTTAGCCGGAGCCTCTTCCACCTGAACCCCACATGCCATGGTGTAAACCGGACTAGTCATTGCCGTTTGCATATTGTTGCCCATGTCATGAACATCGAACTGAACTTGTGTTCCGCAAGGGTACGGACCTTTCAAGGTTTGTCCCGCTGAACTCATTACCGAAACCGGCTCGTTCAAAGAAGATACAACTCCGTATGGGCCGCCTGTTCCCATTGAAGACAGATTCATTGAAACGAAAAACTGTTCATTGGCAGGGTCTTCCATTAATATCATTCCCATGTTTGGAAGTTCAACATCATACACACATGAACCATCGTCGAACTGTGCATCTCCGCCGTAGTTCAACGCCATTGGGTCTAAACATCCCCCGCAGTAATACAAACAGCTTCCAACATCACAAGTTGCTAAACTGTCGTAGTTACAAGCCATTGGATCTGTGCAGCCTGCTATTTCATTTTCTCCTGAAACGAACGCCTGCAAGTAACCGAAGTCGGCTAAATTTCCACTTAAAACCACTTCCCCTTGGGCGTTGGTAACAGTAACTTCAGAATTGTCTGGCGAGAATGAATACAAAACCAATTGGTAGCATTCTTCAGCGTTCATGCAATAACCCGTTGCGTATGGATATTCGTTGAAGGCCCCCTCACCCGTATTCGGATTGAATGCATAAAAAACTACTTGTCCGTTTGAAGTAATCGTGTTCCAATTTTCCGCTGAGCAACAAGTCCCATTATCTACTGTTGCGTCTGGATTGTAGTTCTCCGCAGTAGGATCGGTGCAACCTTGACAGGAATAATCGCACAAGGTGTAGTTTGCACAAGTCGCATTCGGGTTGTAGTTACAAGCGAATAGATCGGTGCAACCAACCACTTCATTCACCGAGAAATATTCGTTTATGTAAGGATTAACATTTCCTGTTGTTTGGTAGAAGATGTTTCCATCTGGACCGTAAATAGTTATTTGGAAAGGCAGAACCGTTAAGCTCCATGCGCTGAATGAAAAGCAGTCTTGCTCCATGCAAAAACCTTGAAGCATGTTGTTGTATCCGCCCTGCTGTGTTAACCCATCTGAAGAGGTAACATACCATTCCAACCAAGAAGGAGATTCCACGGTGTACCAGTTATTGAAGCAGCAAGTGCCATTGTCTACTGTTGCGTTTGAATCGTAGTTGTTAGCTGTTGGATCTGTGCAGCCTTGACATGAATAATCGCAATAGGCAAGTTCATTGCAGGTTGCAAGCGGGTTGTAGTTGCATGCCGAAGGCTCTGTGCAACCGGGTATTACAACACCCCAAAGGAAGGTGTAAGGCACTCCCGTTTCCATAGCATTCTCCACGCCTTGTGAAACAATATAACCGGTAGAATCTGTAATGGTAACGAACGTGCTCTCTCCATTTGGATTAAACGGGTCAAAGGCAATTGGAAAAGAGTTCCAAGTATAACAACCGCTAGAGATACAAACTGTGCTGTCAGCAGGTGTGGTTCCATATTGGTAATAACCTGTCGAGCTTTGAATAGACCATGTTGAAGGCACCGAAGTAGAAATGGTTGCTATATCAGCGTAGCAGCATCTTCCGTTGTCTAAGGTTGCATCTGGGTTGAAGTTCGAAGCAGTAGGGTCCATACATCCTACACAAGAAGCGTATTCACATGAGCCGTCGTTGCAGGTAACATTTGGATTGAAGTTACACGAATTAGGATCTGCACATCCATAAACAGGATTCAAAGAAACAGTGGTGTACAAGTAGTTTGTATCCACAACGCCTGTTAACCATACCGAACCGTCTTCAAGTGTAACAGTATAGTTTTGATTTGCAGCAAGGTTGTCGAAAGAATAGACCTGAAGGTTGTAGCATCCGTCTTTCACACAGAAATTATTGTTCACTGTATTATCTCCGCCGGTCATGTAATATTGCTCGCTGTACAGCCAGATTCCCGCTTGTCCTTGTTCCACATTGAACGTAGCCCAATGGTCTGTGCAGCAAGTGTTGTTATCTACTGTTGCATTTGGGTCGAAGTTGAATGCCTCTGGATTTGTGCAACCGAGGCAAGAGTAGTCGCAAGAAGTATAGTTTGGACATGTTGCATTCGGATTGAAGTTACACGCCCCAGGGTCTGTGCATCCCTCTACGGCGTTGTTTGAAATGAGCCCAATAAAGTAAAATTCATTACCGAAATTTTCAAGAGGAACCACGTTTGCCGAAGCGTCATAAACGGTAACAAGCAGTGGAAGAGGGTTCATGGTCATAGGCTCAACATTCAGCTGAAAGCATCCACCGGGAACACAAAAAGCATTCGCCTCGGGAGAAACACCCTGTGCGAAGACTTCGCCATTCGAGTTGTAGACTGTCCAAGTGGAAGCCTGCGGAATATCTAAAGTGTAACAACTGAAGTCTTGTGCAGAAGCACTAAAAGCCAAAGCGCTAAATAGGAGCAGGTATATAAGTTTTTTCATTGATGTCTATATCATTACAAAAAGTAAGACAACAAATGGTTGAACAAAGTTCGCTGGGGGGCAACATTTCTTTGAAAGAGGGCGAATGCTTCGCGAGGGCAACTAGCGTTGCGAGGGCGAATGCTTCGCGAGGGCAACTGACGTTGCGAGGGCGAATGCTTCGCGAGGGTCTAAGACGAGGGTGCTATCGCACGAATGCCTTTGGCGACAATGTTATCTAACAAGCGTAATGTGTCCTTCAAAACTCTTTACAGCATTGTCAATTCCCAAAAATTGAATTCTCCATATGTACACACCGTCTGGAGAAAAGTACTCACCGTTCATATAATTCCCAATCCAACGATTTTCAATATTGGTTGAATGAAAAATTTCCTCACCCCAACGATTAAAAATCTTAAAATCAAAATCTCTTATCAATTCTCCATTTTCTATAACAGGATAAAATTCATCGTTCACCCCGTCTTGATTTGGTGAAAAAGTATTCGGAACATTAATTTGAATTACCTGAGCAACGGTGACTGTATTGCAACTTGCATCTGTGCAGCCAAATTGATTCTCTACCTCTAAACAAATTTCATATTCACCCGGTTGATAATACTCCAGAGTTAATGGCAAATTTTCAGAATTACTAATAAAACTATTCTCATAATACCACAAAAAATTGGTTGCCCCGGTAGATTGATTCACTAAGTCGAAAATTGGTGCGTCCTCTGGAACCACCGATGGAGTAATTGTAAATGCCGAAACTGGATTTGGCCAACCTACGGCATTAATTTGACTTGAAGCTGGGCACTGTTGAATCGTATCGCCAACTAAAAGATTTAGCGTAATGATATTACTACCGGGTATTTCTGTCGCGTAATAACCATTTACAAATTCGCCTATAGTTGAATTACTTAATACCCAAGTTTGATTCAACAACGCTCCCCAAAAATCTGTTGAAGTGTAACTCACTTGTTGAGAAAATGGTACACATTGCGCAAAATCTCCTGGCAAAATAGTCAGATCCGGAATTGGGTAAACGGCAATCTCAAATGAGGTGTCTTTGGCACAGCCAAACTCGGTTGTTATATTCAAATCCAAATTATAATATCCAGAATCTACACTTAAGTATGTAAAGGTGTTCTGAGGATTTAATTGACCTTGAAAAGTCCATGTGCTAAAGCATGCTTCAACAGGGAAAACCAAAGGTGTACTTTCAATTGTAAATAACTCTCCTTCGCACAAGGAGAAATCACCCACTACATTAAATTCAGGAATTCCATGAACAAAAAAAGTAGAGTCAAAAGTATCCGAACAAACAATGTCACTGTAGACATTGGATACCGTTAAACTAAAATCATAAATTCCCGATTGTAAAATGGGTGTCTGAAATTCAAATAAATTCGAGTTAATCGACAACGCCGGTATGTTCCATTCAAATTGAGAGCCTAAATTGTAATTCGAACTAAGGTTGGTTAGCGCTAGAATTTCCCCTTCACACAAAGAGTTTGGATCGGCCAAAGCTATTGGACTCGGTCTAATAATTATATCGTGTGTAACCGAGTCTAAACAACCATTCAACGCTTCAACATTAAGTTGAACTGCAACGGTATCTGGCGTAGCAAAAGTGTAATCGACTGAAATACCCGAAAGATTATTGCCTTGAATATCCCATATTGTGCTGATAATGTCGTTTGTTGAAATTTGGCTCGTTGACAGAAAATTAATGATTCCAGATTGACAAATATTTGTTGGAATAAATTCTGCAACTGGACTTTCTAAAATTTCTATTTGGTATTGAATGGAATCTACGCAACCTGCATCTGATTGGATCCACAGTTCTATTGGATAAATTCCAGGCGTGTTAAATTGATGAGTAAAAATTAACGAGTCGGATTGAAAACCATCTCCAGAACTCCAATGCAAAGAATCCAATACTGAATTTTGAAATACACTCGTATTCTCTATAATTGTCTGCCCCGTGCAGTTAGATTGAATAACATAATCCGCTTGTAGCGTTGTTGGTTCTAAAGTTGCGCTCAATAATGCTTGACAACCTGTTACCGAGGTTACTAAACATGTATAAACATCACCTTCTACTGAGTTAACCACGGTAATATTAGGAGTTGTTTCTCCTGTGCTCCAGAGATAAGTTGCGAATCCTTCCGGAGCATATAAATTAGCGATTAGATTTGCAGAATTCAGACAAAACCGAGCATCAATTTCAAGGGGTGCGCAAGAAGCTTCAACATACGCATAGCCAAAATGACCTCCTAAGGCACAATCTCCTGTGGCCAAATCTAACGTTACTATTTGCCCCATATAGGCGGAAGCATCTACGCCAACAGTTGTCCAATTCTTATATACAATGCCACCGCAATTTTGAAATCCATCTATTTGAGCGGATGCAACAACCTGATAGAACGTGCAAGGAATGGGCTGTCCGTCGGCCGTTCTCAATTGAGCTTCAAATCGCGGCTGTTCAAACACCTCATGTCCTGGATCCTCCAAAAAAACAGCGTATCTATAAATTATCAAATTAGAAGTTGGCGTAATTGAAAAGTCGAATGTTATTCTTTCGGCTTCAGAGCCTACATTAGAATTACCCAATTGAATTGAATAATTTCCTCCGGGATAAACTGTAGGAATTTGCGCGCACCCCAATACAGTTTGGTCAAAACCGGGTGTGGTTATTGTATGCCTTCCAGCGACAATTCCCGGAGTTGGTGTGCTTACAGCACAGCAATTACCTGTAAACCCCATCCAATTGACTGTAGAACCAAGCTCAAGATTTGCATTTACGCATTGAGCATAAGAGTTCTGAAAAACAAAACCAACGCAGAATAGGAGAAATAAATAAAAAAGTTTCCTCATGGTTACAGATTCTATTACGCAAGTTAAGTCAATTTAATCTTTAATTAAATTCTATTGTTGGCATTTTTTTTATTTATTACACGTCAAAGCGCAAGAAAAACTCGAACTCTTAATCATTGTTGTCATAATCCCACACGCATGCTCAGTTTCGTTCGTTGCAATAGGTTTAGTTTCTCCGAAGTATTTGACTTCAATTCGTGTAGAGCCAATTCCCTTTTTAATTAAATATGTCGAGACGGCTTTTGCACGATCTTCAGATAACTTCATGTTAGAATTATCATCTCCAACATTATCAGTATGACCTTCAATCAATAAATTCATATCAGTCTTTTCTTGCATCAAAGCAGCTAACATATCTAGTGAAGGAAAAGATGATGAAACAATTACACCCTTACCCGTTTCAAACTCTAAAGATTTGTACGCCTTGTCAATTGCGGTTTGCTGGGCAGCGGATAAAACTGGACAGCCCTGATTGGGAATAAGATTCCAACGAAATAACACACAAGAAAAGAACGAGTAGTTGACGCATGGTTTTAAATTTGTTCATTGAGGCACAGTAGGTATTCTTTTAATAATTTTCTAATCAAAAAAAACTCCCACCCCGATTAAATACCAAGGTGGGAGAATGAGTGTTTTCACTTAGCTGAACAAATCAATTGCAGCCCATAGTGCCAGATCCCGAGTATGTCTCGTAATTCAAGTCGTAATCTATCGTTGAAAAATCGGCTTCTATACCCCAATAGTTTCCATCGAATGTCATACCGCCACCATTTACATCAATATATCCGTCTTTAGAGAAGTAGAACGCTCCGAAACTATTGCTATCGAAAGCAAAAACAGTTGCAAATGCGAATCCTTGAGCAAATGGGTCAGCAGTTATCCAGTCAAATACTTCGTAATTCCCCGATGCTTGAAAATCATATACAATGTATTCCGCAAAGCCATAAAAGAAATCGCCAAAAGATGCGGCATCTGCGTTTGCAAGCATTGAAAAATCGGCATCCAAACCAATCACAGCAGAGAAGCCGTCTATTGGCATTTCGCCGAATACATCGCCAAATAACGCCGTGTAGGCACTCAAATCAATAGCCAAGCAAATGGTATTTACATTTAGTGTCGTATTACCAGCTGTTACCGTTGATGTTGATCCGGAACCTGAAGTTAAATCCGATGATGAAAAATAAATGATTGCATACCCACCTTCGGCGTATATAGTGCCCGATTGCGGATTAGCAAAATCCCATGTTTTCGGCAAACTAATGCTTCTTTCCTGAAGATTAAAATCAACCAAGCGCTGTTTTTCTTCATCGAAAACTCGGACAATGGTAGGAGTGTTCTTGAATACAGTTTGAAGTTTTTCGAATTTACTTTTCTCCAACTTCATTTCTGTAGGCGTAATCTTTATGTCTGTAATTTTATTACAAGACAAGGCAGTTAAAACCAAAAGAGGTAAGATAATTCTATATAATTTCTTCATGATAAAAAAATTTATTAGTTAAACAACCAACCTAAACGAAACGTACCCTGATACGTTGGACCCCAGTTAAACGAAGTAGTATTTCCCTTCGAATCTGTGTTCTCCATAGAACTCTCTGGATTGTCATAGCTGGTCTTGCTAATGCCACGCATCTCTTTTGAAAATCCAAAACCCATTTCTAAACCAAAAAACAATTGTTCTCCGAAATAATAATCCATTCCAGCAACAGCGTTTAGGCCAAGCGTTGAATTTCTAGTTGAAGAAACTGTAGTTGCAATTTGAGATTCGGTAAACCACTGAGATTCGCTTGAACTCTTGGTCCAATCAACCTGCAATAAAGCCTCTGCACCTATGTATGGAGATAACTTATCGTTCCCACTAAAATGTTTTTCATAACCCGGGCGGAGTGTTAAACTTCTATTAGAACTTAACGATTGAAGTTCCAAATCATCGCCCTCTGCTTCTTGGGTTATTGTCTTTAATCTTGAACCTCCTAAAAAAGCAGTAAGTCTCAAAGCCGTTTTATCATCCTTAAAATGTCTGAAACGAATTCCGCTAATTTTAACAGGTTCACTACCTAAAGGTGCAACTTGTAATTCCAAACTGTGATCGCCTGAGGAT
>CAXNNF010000033.1:0-8124 GCA_964203455.1 Bacteroidia bacterium | reverse complement strand
CAGGATCTTCTCCAAGGAAAATAGCATTTCCTTCGCCCTCACTTTTCCCCATCTTTCCCGATCCATCTAAACCTGGAACTTTGACCAAATCCTGCCCAAAATTGTAAGCATAGGGTTCAGGAAAATAATCAACATTGTATAAGTGGTTGAATCGGTTCACGAAGTTTCGTGCCATTTCGAGATGCTGTTCTTGGTCTTTCCCAACAGGCACTTTGGTTGCTTTGTGAATGATAATATCGGCGGCCATCAAAACTGGATAAGTAAGCAGACCCGCATTTACATTGTCGGAATGTTTCCTGATTTTGTCTTTAAACGAAGTGCAGCGTTCCAATTCTCCAACATAAGCAAACATGTTAAAGAGTAAATAGAGTTCTGAAATTTGTGGGACATCACTTTGAATATACAGCGTGCAAATCTCCGGATCGAGACCAGCTGCTAAATATTCTATGAGCACATTCTTAACACTTTGCTTAAAATCGCCGGGTTTTGGATGTGTCGTTAATGCATGCATGTCGGCAATGAAAAAGAAGAAACGCTGTTCATGTTGCATCTTTAAGAAATTTTTCACTGCCCCAAAATAATTCCCAATATGAAGATTTCCGGTACTTCGAATACCGCTTACTACCGTTTCCATATGGCAAAACTAATAGAAATTGTGGCAAGAATTTTACGAATCGCTTCTTCTCATCAATTGAATGATAAGTTCTTTGTCACGAATGCGCTCACTCAACAAGGAATTCTCTTTTTCTATCTTCTCAAAATTGCGCTTTAAATCTTCGTAATTTTTAAGTTCTTCTAAGGGATCGTCCAATTGCTGTACAAGAGTATTCTTCGACAAAGGAATACTATAAAGCCGAAAAAAATCGAATTCTAAGGCTTCTGATATTTTCAACAATAACCCGCTATCAATACTCTTTCTATTAAAAATATCGTAAATATTGTTTCTATTTGTATCAATCTTGCGTGAAAAGTCAACGACTTTCATCCTTTTTTTTCGAAGGCGCTCTTGGATTTCTTCACCGATATGTATCATATTTTCAAACATAAATCGTTTTTCTGACAATAAAGCTAATCGAATGCAATAAAAAATTTTGCAGCCTTTCAAAAAAATGAATAAATTCCTTTGAGTGTTTAATATTATGATTCAGATGTATGGTGAATTACAACTAATATACATTTATATCTTACGTAATTCTGTATATAATTGAAAATGAGATCAATTATTATTCATTGGTTCATTTGTGTGCACTTTGATCAAACCACCAGTTTGTTGTGCGTATAAACTCAATGGGGTTTTCGGCATGCAACCAATGTCCTGCGCCTTGCATAATCTGAAATTCGGCGTTGGGGAAATAGCTTAGTATTTCGGGATAGTCCGATGGAATAATGTAATCACTTTTCCCTCCATGAAAAAACAGGGTAGGAGTAGTACAAATTCCAAATTGCAATTTTTCTCCAATGCGATTTATTTCAGAGGAAATAACCGGTAGATTAAATCGCCAGGAGAATCCGCCTTCATTATTTAGATACAAATTTTTTAAAAGAAATTGCCTAGTTCCCGCATCCGGAATTAATTGCGATAGCTCATTTTCTGCATCTGATCGAGAAGTTAAGAAACCTAAATCCAACTGATTTAAACCTTGTAAAATTTTTTGATGATGTGGTTTATAAAAACGCGGACCAATATCAGCAATGATCATTCTTTTGAGTCGTTCAGGATATTTGAATGCAAAAAGCATGGCTACTTTACCTCCCATGCTATGTCCTATAAGATGCATTTTTTGAATCCCGAAATGATCAATAGTTTTCATTAAATCATCCGCCATTACATCGTAGTTCATCGCATTGTCATGCCCCGATTGCCCATGATTCCTTAAATCTAGCGTATAAACGCTGAAATTCTCTCCCAGTTTCCGGGCAATACTTGTCCAATTATCGCTCTGTCCAAATAATCCGTGCAGAATTATGAGTGGTTCTCCCGACCCAAAATGTCTCTCAAACAGTATCATTGAGCTGCCTTAAATAAAGTTGAATCGTGTTTTCCAATCCAAGATATAGAGCTTCTGAAATTAATGCATGCCCAATAGAAACTTCCAAAAGGTTTGGCACATGCTGAAAAAAGTATCGAAGATTTTGACTGTTCAAATCGTGTCCAGCATTTATTCCTAAGCCAAGAGAATGTGCGCGAATTGCAGCTTCGCGGTATGGAGCAACTGCAGCCGCTTTATCTATATGATATTTAATAGCAAAATTTTCGGTGTACAATTCAATGCGTTCGGTTCCTGTTTCAGCTGCCGAATCAAATTGATTTAGTTCTGTTCCCATAAAAATAGATGCACGAATTCCTTGTAAATGAAGTTCGGCAACAATTTCTTTTAAAAATGCTTGGTGTTGATTTGTATCCCAGCCTGCATTCGATGTTATTGCTTCGGGTGCATCGGGAACTAACGTAACTTGATGAGGTTTTACGTTGCAGACTAAATCCATGAATTGTCGTGTCGGATACCCTTCTACATTTAATTCCGTTGTCAATATGGGTTTTAACATTTCCACATCGCGGTATGTTGCATGTCTTTGATCGGGCCGGGGATGTAAAGTAATTCCCTGACCACCATATCTTTCTATATTTAACGCCGCTTCAATTATGTCAGGATAATTTGAGCCACGCGCATTTCGAATTAGCGCAATCTTGTTGATATTGACACTCAATAAGGTCATAAATAAAAAATATTCGGTAAAACTACGAAATGACTCGATGTGCAAACGACTTGAATAAAAAAACCATAGGTTTGTTCGACAATTGAAACAAATAAGCAAAGGGTTCGTTACCTAAAATAGAATAAGAAAATATGTTAGCAAGGGAACTAATAACGGATGTAATTCCACCACTTAAAACTTCCGATAGCGGCATTAAAGCCCTTCATTGGATGGATGAGTTTCGTGTTTCTCATTTGCCCATTGTCAACAATTCTGAATTCCTCGGATTAATCACGGATACCGACATTCTTGATTTGAATGCTCCAGAAGAGGCATTAGGAAATCATCCCTTATCTATGATTCGCCCTTTTGTTTTCGAATCGGAACATATTTTTGAAGTACTTAAAATGGTTGCCCGAATGAATCTTAGCCTAGTTCCGGTTTTAGATGCAGATAATAATTACCTCGGAAACATTAGTCTTCGCACTCTTGTTGAACGATTTGCTGAAACTGCAGCAGTTTTAAATCCCGGTGGAATTATCGTGTTAGAGTTAAATCAAAATGATTACTCTCTTTCTCAAATTGCGCGCATTGTGGAAGAAAACGACACAAAAATATTAAGTCTTTCAATCAATAATGAGCCAGATTCAACGCAGTTGGAATTAACAATAAAATTAAATCGCGAAGATATTCGATCAATTATTGCATCGTTTAATCGATATAATATTACGGTTAAAGCAACTTTTCAGCAAAGTGAGTTTTCAGAAGATATTCGAAATCGCTTCGATATGTTTATGAATTACATCAATATGTAATCGAAAAAAGGAGGCCTGTTTTTATATGGCCATCTTCTAATCATTTGAATTACCTTAGTCCTACATTTAAAATTTATGCAGATAGCCATTTTTGGCCGTTCTTTTAATGAAGGTCGATCTAACGTAATCAAAGAGTTATACTGCAGTTTACATGAAAATGGGGTTGAGCTTTTAGTCTTCGAACCCTTCTTTCATGCAACTGAGTCCCTTTTCCCCGAAAATGCCATAGTCCGAACATTCAATAAATCGGAGGAGCTCACCAGTAAAACATCCTGTTTAATGACCATTGGTGGCGATGGAACATTGCTAGAAGCATTGACATTTATTCGTAATTCCGACATTCCCGTTCTAGGAATTAATACAGGAAGACTAGGATTTTTAACAGGGTTTTCCCAAGAAGAAATTCAGCTTGCTGTTCAAATGGCAATCAATCAAGATTATTTTATCGATAATCGCACCTTACTTCAATTGGAAATGAATGGCAATCCCTTTCATGATTTTCCTTTCGCATTGAATGATATCACATTGCATAAAAAAGACAGTTCCACAATGATTATTGTTCATGTGAAACTAAATGGCGACCATTTGAATTCATATTGGGCCGATGGATTAATTGTAGCCTCACCAACAGGATCAACAGGATATTCATTGAGTTGCGGCGGGCCAATCCTGATGCCAGAATCTCCTAATTTTCTGATTACGCCAATTGCTCCACATAATTTAAATGTACGCCCGCTTGTCATTACAGACCAACATCAACTTTCTTTTGACGTCGAAGTTCGCGGAAAAAATTTCATGCTTTCGCTCGATTCCAGGTCTGTATCTTTACCGGCCCGCTCCAAAATTATCATTAAAAAAGCGCCTTTCTGTATTAAACTAGCTCGCAAACCAAATCAACCTTTCTTGAAAACGCTCAGGGAAAAACTCATGTGGGGAAGCGATAGACGTAATTGATTTCCACCCATTCTCAACCATTACAAAAAATGTTCGTTTTCTCAAACCAATTTTGGTATATTTGCACGCAATGCCTAAAATATTTTCAGATGAGAAAACTATATCTGTTACCTATATTTCTCTTACTTTTTTCACTTACAGCTCAAGCGCAGCGTAAGGGTAAAGGTCGATTCTTAGATCGTTGCGAAACTGCTTATGGATTAGGATTTACCAATTTTCTTGGAGAGCTTGGAGGAGCTGATCAAATTGGAACTAACGGTTTGCGAGATTTAGAATTTGTTTTAACTCGACCTGCAGTCCATTTAGGTTTTAGATACCGCGTTAATCCTGTTTTGTCATTCAAGTTAAATGTAAACTATGCAAGGGTTACCGGAAGAGATAGTTTAACCCGCGAGATTTTTAGAAGAAATAGGAATTTAAGCTTTCGTTCAAATATTTTTGAAACATCTTTTCAAACCGAAATTTCTATTTTACAGCTAAAATCAACAAAAAGCCGATATAAGCTTCAAGGTGTAAGAGGAAAATCAGGGATTGACATCAACGTTTATCTTTTCGCGGGTGTTGGAGGTTTTTATTTCAATCCAAAAGCAAATTATGGTGGCAAATGGTGGGCACTTCAACCAATGGGTACAGAAGGTCAAGGAATCGCAGCTTCTAGAACACCTTATAAAAGATTTCAGGCTTGTTTCCCTTTTGGAATAGGTTTCCGAGTGCCTCTTCAAGACAAAAATTGGACAATCGGATTTGAATATGGAATTCGTTTAACAACAACCGATTATATTGATGATGCAAGTACAACGTATTTTTCTCCTACGTTAATTGAGAAAACGTATGGACCTGTTGCTGCTGCTCTTTCTAATCGTTCTGATCCTTTGTCTCCTGACTATATAAACGGTTCTGCTGTTACAGGTCAACAACGTGGAGATCCAACCGATAAGGATTCATACATGTTAGGTATGATTACGCTTACATATCGTTTAAAGTCAGGGAAATCGGTACTTCCAAAATTTAGATAACATTTTGTCGTTATTGGGTGTATATATCACAGAATGGTTCGTAGTTTAATTGTATTTATTTTCTTTCTCAGCGTTTGTTTTCAAGCGAATTCTCAGGTGTACAAGAAACATTCTGAGCTTGGTTTTTATGGAGGCGTTTCCTATTACCTTGGGGATCTTAATCCCGCAAAACAATTTTTCATGGTTCGGCCAGGTGTTGGTTTAGTCTATCGGTTTAATCCAAGCCGAAGATTCACTTGGCAATTTCATGGTATCTACAGCAGTGTTCAAGCATACGATTCACTTGCTAAAAACGAATACCAAGTAAATAGAAACCTATCGTTTCGATCTAGAATTATTGAAGTTGCTGGCTCTTTACAGTTTAATTTTTTCGATTATGAAATTGGGAATGACGAAACACCTGCAACACCCTATATTTTTGCTGGTTTAGCAGTTTATAATTTCAATCCCACAGCCGAAATGGGTGGCGATTGGGTTGAACTTCGTCCGCTTGGAACTGAAGGCCAAGGATCTAGTTTGAAATCAGCTCCTAAACCGTATTCCCTTTTGGGTGTATCGATTCCGTTTGGGATGGGGTTTAAATTCCATGCTATGGGCCGCTTAGGAGTTAGTATCGAGTGGGGAATGAGAAAAACCTATACCGATTATTTGGACGATGTAAGTACAACCTATGTTGAGCAAGATGTTTTGTATGCCAATAAAGGACTTGACGCCGCCTTGTTTGCAGATCGTTCAATTGTAAATCCCGGAAATTCAAATAAAAATAGACAACGAGGAAATTCTACTACAAACGATTGGTATTCCTTTGCAGGTATTACTTTGACTTACAAATTATCCTCCGGAAGTTCGGTGTGTGCAGCATACAAGTAAAGGCCAATATTTACGCCTTTATCCCTTATAAAACTAACAATTGCCAAATTCTATAATGGCCCAAAAAGAAGAAATAAACCTTCAGAATTTACCCAAACACATTGCTGTTATCATGGACGGCAATGGACGTTGGGCGAAAATGCAAGGAAAGCTTCGCACCTTTGGTCATGAAAGTGGTGTAAAAGCTGTTAGAGAAACCGTGGAAGCTTGTGCTGAATTAGGTGTTTCCTATTTAACCATGTATGCCTTTTCGACCGAAAATTGGAATAGGCCTAAATATGAGATAAATGCATTAATGACTTTGTTGGTTAGCACAATCAGTAAAGAAACCAAAACATTGATGGATAATAATATCCGACTCGAATCAATTGGTGATATCGACTCCTTGCCATCAAAGTGCCGAAAAGAATTGGAAGAAGCTAAACTTAAAACACAAGGCAATACTCGTATGACACTTGTTCTTGCTTTGAGTTACAGTTCCAGATGGGAAATTACGCATGCAATGAAGAAAATTGCAGCTGATGTTCTTCAAGGGAATATTAAGAAAGAAGATATAAACGAAGATTTAATCTCTAAGTCATTAACAACCGCAGGTATGCCTGACCCTGAATTGTTAATTAGAACATCAGGTGAACATCGGATTAGTAATTTTCTGATGTGGCAAATATCCTATGCCGAACTATATTTCACAGATGTTCTATGGCCTGATTTCCGCCGAGAAGATTTGTATCAAGCCATTATTAGTTATCAAAATAGAGAACGCCGTTTTGGGAAAACAAGCGAACAATTGAAGCCATAATCAAGATGTTAAATAAAAATTGCCTGTTTTTCATAGTTTGCCTTATTGGTTTTGCTTTTCAAGGAGTATCTCAAATTGCGCCTACTATTGTCAAAGAAGAAATTAATTATCTCACTCCGAAGGAATACGAAATAGCCGATATTCGTTTTCAAACCAAAGACAATAGTAGTTTGGATCAAAACATTCTTCGTTTGCTTTCAGGCTTAAATAAAGGGGATAAAATTATGGTGCCTGGCGATCGCATCAGCAATGCCATTGAAGCACTTTGGAAACAAGGTTTGTTTACTGGCGTTAAGGTGCAAGCCGAACGCATAGAAGGAGATAAAATTTATTTGGTCATCTTACTCGAAGAGCGTCCTCGGCTTTCGAGATTCCGTTTTGTAGGAGTTAAGAAAAATGAAGCGGATGATCTTCGTGAACAAATTAAATTAATACGTGGAAAACCAGTAAACGATAATTTATTAGTCAACACACGTAATACAGTCACTTCTTTCTTTATAGACAAGGGCTATATGAATGTGAAGGTAGATGTGAATACTGTAACCGATACCGTTCCAGGTGGAGGTGTTATGTTGAATATTTTAGTGGATAAGAACCGCCGTGTTAAGATCAACAAAATCAATATAAACGGAAATGAGTTTGTAAGTGATCGAAAGTTGAAACGTAAGATGAAAAATACCAAGGAAAATCCATGGTACAGCATCTTCACAACTTCAAAATACATGGAGGATAATTTCCTTGAAGACAAAGGAAAAATGTTGAGCATTTATTTCGATAAAGGGTTCAAGGATGCAAGAATTGTCTCTGATACAGTATATAAATACGATGCAAAAAGAATCAATATTGACATTCAAATTGATGAAGGACGGCAGTACTTTTTTCGAAATATTTCTTGGGTTGGAAATGTAAAATACACTTCTAAACAACTGGGTGACATTCTTGGAATTAAGAAAGGTGAAATATACAACCAAGA
>CAXNNF010000032.1:0-8161 GCA_964203455.1 Bacteroidia bacterium | reverse complement strand
CATTATTAAGCACGTTGACATTTGGCTCATGTGCAAAACGAACCGTTACTCGCGTAGCTCCAGACAAAGTAATTGATTTGAGTGGGCGTTGGAACGAAACCGATGCACGCCTTGCATCCGAAACACTTACCAATCAAGCTTTGGGTGGCGATTGGCTCGGAAATTTCACGAACGAAAAACAAAAGAAGCCGGTTGTCATTGTAGGAATGGTGCGCAACAACAGCCACGAACACATGGACACAGAAATCTTCACTAAAGACATGGAGCGTGCGTTCATTAAAAGTAGCATGATTCGTTTGGTTTCTGCTGGAGAGAAACGCACAGAATTGCGCGGAGAACGTGCCGACCAACAAGATTTTTCTTCAGCCGAGACCATGAAGAAATTTGGTCGCGAGGTGGGTGCTGATTTCATGATGCAAGGAACCGTAAAATCGATTGTGGATGGTTACGGCAAAGAGAAAACAACCTTTTGGCAAATTGATTTGGAATTGACCAATATCGAAACCAACGAAATTGTTTGGATTGGCGATTACAAGGGCAAGAAATACATCGTTAATTAATCGGCCTTAAATCATCTAATTTTATTGGACATCGCATGCGCCAGCTTCGCCTGATTGCCATTGTATTCTGTCTATTTATACTTAACGCTTGTGCTCCCTATTATGTGAAGCACAAGCGTTTTATGTCGTATATAGAGCAAGAGCAATTTGAACAGGCCGAAACGGAATTAGCCACCAGCAAGCAAGCCAAGAAGAAGCGCATGCGACTCTTGTATTTATTGGAGCGCGGCTATGTCGATTTAAGTTTGGGGAATTTCAAAGAGAGCGCAGATTATTTTGAAGAGGCCGATTATCTGATTGAGGATTACAAAAGGAATTTTGGTTACGAAGCCTTGGCAATCATAACAAACCCCGGAGTAAAGCCCTATAAGGCAGAAGATTTTGAAAGTGTGATGTTGCATTATTTCAATGCAATGAACTATTTGAGGATGCGTAATTTCGAAGATGCTTTGGTTGAATGCCGACGAATGAATCTTTCGCTTATAACCATGGCCGAAAAACAGAAAGACAAGCCAAAATACAAGGAAGATGCATTTGCGCATTTACTTATGGGCTTGGCTTACGAAGGAAGTGGCGACCTCAACAATGCATTTATCGCCTACAGAAATGCATACGAAGTTTACAAAGGCGATTACAGCAATTTTTTTGAGATGGCCGTTCCGGAACAACTAAAGAAAGACCTCATTCGGACAGCTGCTGCAAACGGTTTTCAAAACGAAGTTGAATTTTACAAGAAAACGTTTGGATATCAATCCAATGACATCCTGCCCAAGTCGAATAAAACCGAACTCATCCTTTTCTGGAACAACAGTTTAGGTCCATACAAAGAAGAGTGGAGTATCGATTTTACCTTAACCCGCGTTGGCGATCAGTTTGTTTTTATGAATCCCGGTTTGGCCTTAAGTTTTTCGTTTCCGGTAAATAATGTAAGCCAACAGGATGCTGTTAATTTATCGAGCTTAAGTGTTTACCGCATTGCATTTCCGCGTTATGTGCATCGGCCATCTGCTTATACATCTGCAACTGTTCGGGTTGGTGGAAAATCCTACCCGCTCGAAATGGCGGAAAACATTGATGCGATTGCCTTTAAAAGTTTGAACGACCGCTTTGCGCGAGAAATGGGAGCTGCCTTGCTTCGATTTGCAGTGAAAAAAGCCGCAGAGTTTGCCCTAAAAGAAAAAAACAAAGATGCTGGCTTTGTGCTAGGATTAGCAAATGCCATTTCGGAACAGGCCGATACACGCAATTGGCAAACACTTCCCAACAACATTTCGTACGCTCGCATTCCACTAGAGACGGGCAAGAATGAAATTCTATTCAATGCTCAATCGAAGCTTACAGGAAAAATTCGCTGCGACACCATTCGCATTGATGCTAAAAAAGGGCGCACCTATTTCGAAATGATGAATACAATTAAGAACTAAGTTTTCTTAATCGAAGTCAAGAATGCGGATTTCGGTTCTACGGTTTTCTTGGTGTTGCGCTTCCTTACATTTAACCCCGTTGCCGCAATTGTTCTTTAATTGCGTTTCTCCATAACCTTTCCCCGTAATTCTAATTGCCGCAATGCCTTTCAAAATAATGTATTCGGCAGCCGATTTTGCTCGTGCTTCGGAAAGTTTCAAATTATCGGCATCGCTACCACGCGAATCAGTATGAGAACCTAGTTCAATAATCATCGTAGGGTTTTCTTCCATCACCAAAACCACATAATCCAAGACCTTTGCAGCGTCAGGACGAATATTCGACTTGGCTAAATCGTAGAAAATGCCTTCGAGTGCAATAACACCTCCTTCGCGAAGCTTCAACAATTTCAACTCGCGCGAAAGTTTCTTAACTCCTTTCAATGCTTTTACATCGGTTTTGCTTTTCGAGGTGCTGAAATAACCAATCTGCGAACATGAGGCCGTCCAACTCGAATTCTCAATTACCACAGTTTCAAAAAACCCTTTTTCATCCGCAAGAAAATCGAGTACTTCCTTTGTTTGTGTATTAACCATTCGGATTTTTGCATTGGCAACAGGAGCATTCGATTGCTCATCAACAATAGTAAATTCGAGTGGAATGCCTTTCAATGGAGCAACACCGGTTCCCAAACGAGCAACAGCATCCACTTCACCCTGCTTGCATGGAGCCGTTAGTGTTTTCATTGCATCGGGAAGGCCCGCTTTTTTTGCAATAACCTGGTATTGATGACAAGGTTCTAAGTAAAACCGCACATATCCTTTTGCATCAGTTTCGGCAGTAACAGCCACTGCTTTGCTTGTTAAATCGAGAAGTTCTACTTGGGCATTGGAAATGTCTTTGTTGGAGTATTTGTCAAACACGTTCACATACAACTTCGGACGTTTCATTAAAATGCGGATGTCGTCCTTTTTACTCACCGGACAGTTCGATTTAATTACCTGTTCGTGCTGCGGAAAGCCTTCGCCATTAGTGATTACTTTGTATTCCAAACAAGGACGCAACATAGCCGATGCTTTTCCTTCGCCATCAGCCGGTAAATCAAAAACAAGTTCCTCGTTTAAATAGATTTTCATTCGCCCCTTTGGAACCGCTTTCACCTCATCCTGATCAACCAAAATAATGTTTGTTGGACGCATTTTGTATGTGAATCTATAAATGTCGTCGCTGCCTTTCCCTCCTGCTCGATTGGAACTGAAAAATCCGTTTTTGCCGAAATTATTCATGATCATCCCAAAATCATCGGCCGGACTATTAATGGGCGAACCCATGTTTTCGATTTTTTGTGGTTTCCCATTCTTTAACACCGAACGAAAATTGTCGAGACCGCCCATTCCGCCCCAACCGTTTGACGCAAAACAAAGTAGACTGTCTTTGTAAACAAAGGGGAAAAGCTCGTTTCCTTTGGTGTTAACTTCGGAGCCCAAGTTTTCGGGGCTTGTCCAAGTATCGTTTTCAAAACGACTTACATAAATATCACTTCCTCCTTGACCTCCGGGCATATCACTCGAAAAATATACACGTTTTCCATCTTCCGAAAATGTAGGATGGCCTATGGAATATTCATCGCTATTGAATGGAAAGGAAGTGATGTTTGACCATTCTTTTCCATTGTATGTGCTAAAAAACAATTTTAGCTTGTTGATACGGTCGGCACTTCTTCGCACTTTTCCTTTGAAGAAATTATTTCGTGTAAAGGCGAGTGTTTGTGTTTGAACATGAAAACTTGCGGGACCTTCGTGGTACTTTGTATTGAGTTTTGAAGAGATGGGCGAAACGTCTTGCAAGGTAGAGTCGTTGAGGCCTTCTGATGAATATAAATCGAGCCAAGGGTCATTGTTCCATGGAAAAATGGACTTCGGAAAACTGCTGCCTTGTCGATTCGAAACAAGCACGATTCCGTTTTGAAAATACGAAGCGCTGAAATCGGAATTTGCCGAATTGATGCTCAAATTTTCAACTTTGTAGCATTCAGATTCTCCGAAAAATCCAGAGAAATTATCGATTGCCTTTGTAAATTGTTTTCCACGTTGATCGGAAGCCATCAGCTGGCCGAATTTTTCGTATTGCTTTTTGGCTTCTTCGTTTTTACCAGCAGCCTCAAGTGCCTGAGCCAAGTAAAAATAATCTTCATTCCAAGCAATTCCCAATTCAATAACACGCTTCATCCACTCTTCTGTTTTTGCTGGATTGTTGCTTAATCGGTAGGAATCGGCCAATTTTCGAATGGCGTTTTTATTGTCGGGATTCTTTTTAAGAATGTGCTCATAAAGCTCAATTGCATCTGCATAAGCATAATTCGCAAACAGCTTATTTGCTTTTCTTTCGACAGGCGATTGCGCCAAAATCGGAGCCGCTCCAAGCAAGAGCAACAGCAGTCCGTTCCGAAGGTGTTTAAGAATAGAATATGCCATGTTCTTTAAAATTAGAAATATCGGGGAGTAACGGTCTTGTTTTTATTGAATCCTAAATCGGAACGAAGCATAATTTCGTGAGTGGCTCCTACGTAACCCGAAAGTTGACTAATCGTTTGGTCGTAGGCGTATCCTATGCGGAAGTTCTTATTCAATTGTATTTCGAGTAAGGCCACCATGGCATCTTTTGAACGATATGAAAGCCCGAAACCAATTACATCAAGCCAGTAAATATTGGCATTTACATCAACTTGCATTGGAGCTCCTGCAACTTCTTTAATCATGAGCGAGGGTTTTAAATGAAGTGTTGGTGAGAGTTTAAACACATATCCACCTGTTAAATTTATATGCGTTCTGTAACGAGCAAGATAAACTGTGTTTAATTGTTGTGCACTCATAATGTTGTTTCTCAAGTTTGGAACACCCAATCAAACATACCAATTTGGACCATACCAAAAAGCGCCGGCGCCAAAGTTCAAACTCCACTGACTTACGTTTCCTTGAAAAGATTCGTCGTACGCTTGATCTGGGTTGAGTTTGATTTTACTCAGGTCCACACTGAAGTTTCTACCACCTGCTTGCAAACCTAATGACAAGCGACTCTTTTTGAATTTAAGATGATAGGCATACGAAGCCATCAGAGAGTTGGTCGCCATTTCGCCCATTTGATCGTTCACAAACGATACTCCCAAACCAACCTGTTCATTCTTTAGTGGCGAATGAAAACTAACACTCGCTGTTCGAGGCGAACCCGGGAAATCGAGCCATTGACGACGGAACAAACCGGTAACCTGCGCATGGTCGAGCGAACCCGCATACGCAGGATTTATTGCCATGGTGTTGAACATGTACATGCTGTACATCGGATCCTGTTGGGCTTTTCCTTGAAGGAATGCCAGTAGGAAAAAGATAAAAAATAGGTGCTTTTTCATGTCCCGTTTTATTTTTTCTGATTTTATCGCCATAAGGTTAAGTATCCTTTGCGCGTTTCGTTCTCGCCATCTATTTGCAAAAGGTAATAGTAGGTGCTTTCTGGCAAACGTTCGCCTGCTAGAATTAAGCCTGTGGTGCAGGTTCCATCCCAATTGTTCTGATAATTGTCGCTTTCGTAAACAAGATTTCCCCAACGATTAAAGACTTTCAACATAACTCGTTGTCCTTTCAAACCATAAATTACAAAGGCATCGTTAGATCCATCTTCATCTGGAGAGAAACCTTCGGGGATAAACACATCTTCAATGGTACAAAGAGCATCGTCGGTATTCAAGACCGTGATAGAAATGCTATCACTCGAACCGCACGATCCGTTTGAAATACTATAAACAATGACATTGCTACCCGCAGATAAACCACTTACGCTTGTTTGTAAGGTGGAATCATTACTGAAATTTGCTGTTCCCGAAACCACCTGCCATGTTCCAAGCACAGGACCTTGAACTTCCGCATTAAGAAGTATGCTCGTAATTTCAGGACAAATACTTGTGTCGGCCGTCAGCTGAACGTTTGTTTCGCTGTATGAAACAATGGCAACAGTATCGCTGCTCGAACATGGTCCAATTTCGATTGTCCAAACAAAGGTGTTTGTTCCTACCGATAATCCCGTTACACCACAAATTTGGCTTGTATCATTCGATAAAAGTCCGGAACCACTAAACACACTCCACATGCCATCTCCACTGATTGCCGTGTTTCCTTGCAGTTCGGAAGTGCTTCCGCAAATAATTTGGTCTTCGCCTGCAAAAGCTGGTGTAGCTGCAGGATTCGCAACAACTTGCATGGTGTCGGAAAGTGAAACACCGTTTAACGTTACCGTCCAAACGAGCAATACTGTATCTGTCGCGATATTTACAATGTTTGTATTAGGAACATTCTGTTCAATAATCAAGCATGATCCCGTTGCAATGGTCCAAAGTCCAGTTGCTGGGGCTTCGGCTGGCGTAGCATTGAGTTGGGTAAACGTTCCGCAAATAATTTGGTCTGGACCAGCATCAACAGTAAATGTGATTTCACCAACAATGATGAAAATTGTATCCTCGGCACATTCTTCTGGAAGAGGAATTCCTCCGTCGCACACCTGAACGACAACTGTATCTGTTCCAATAAATCCGCTGTTTGGTGTATACGTGAAACTGCCGTCTTCATTCACCACTATAACTCCATTCGATGGTCCAACGAGAGGCGTCGGATTCGCAACCAATGTTGTTTGTTCTATGTCGCTGTCATTGTCGAGTAAATTATCTGTAACCGAACTTCCAGGATTTACCGAAACGGTATCGTTCACAATAATTGGTGGATCATTGACAGGTTGAATGGTTATGATAATGGTGTCTTGTCCACACAATTCAGGAAGAGGGATTCCACTATCACAGATTTCAACGATGAGGGTATCAAGTCCGTAATAATTTTCGTTGGGAGTATAAGTAAAACTTCCATCGGGATGAACCACAACATTACCGTGGTTCGGACCTGTAACTTGAGTTGTGTCTATTGTGAGAGTTGTACTGTCGGGATCTGTGTCGAATGGCGTTAGGAAATTGTCTTCCAATACACTGTCTTCGAGCATGGTGTAATCATCGTTGGTAATAATTGGCGGTGTGTTACATTGGCGTTTTATCTCCACCTGATCTGTTGAATCAGGGCAAGCAGCACCTGTAACAGTCCACTGGAAAATATTTATTCCTTGCGATAAACCGCTCACACTCGTTGAATCGTTTGTTGCATCAGCAAAAATTCCAGTTCCACTTACAACAGTCCAAAGCCCCGTTCCTGATGAAGGATTGAGCGCTGCCAATAGTGTAGAATCGGCACATAGCGTTTGATCAACTCCTGCATAGGCAGTATCGCCTCGGGTAATAATAACCGTGTCGGACAAAACAGGACAAGCACCGCTACTTACTGTCCAAGCCAGAATGTTTTCACCAGCACTTAAATTGCTAATTGTGCTTGTTGAAGATGTTGAATCGTTGATTATTGCCGAACCTTGAATGATGCTCCAAACTCCATTTCCAATCGTTGGTGTTGTTGCCGAAAGTGAAAGTGTATCGTTACAGGTTGTTTGATCAATCCCTGCAAATGCTTCTGAAGGAGGAGCAGAAACAATAATGCTCACTTCGTCGTTTGCATCTGGACAAGAACCACTTGTTAAAGCCCACTGGAAAATGTTTATTCCTTGCGATAAACCACTCACCGTTGTTGAATCGTTAGTTGCATCTGCAAATATTCCGGTTCCACTTATCACCGTCCAAAGCCCTGTTCCTGAAGAAGGATTGATTGCTGCCAATAGTGTGGAATCGGCACATAGTGCTTGATCAATTCCTGCATTGGCAGTATCTCCTCGGGCAATAATAACCGTATCGGATAACGTTGGACAAACGCCATTACTTACTGCCCAAACCAGTATATTTTCACCAACACTTAAGTTGCTGATTAAACTTGTTGAAGATGTGGAATCGGTAATTATTGCAGATCCTTGAATGATGCTCCAAACTCCATTTCCAATAATTGGTGTGGTTGCCGAAAGCGAAAGGGTATCATTACACGTTGATTGATCGATTCCTGCTGATGCCTCAGATGGTGGAGCAGACACCACAACACTCACTTCGTCGTTTGCATCTGGGCAAGTTGCTCCGGCTAAAGTCCACTGAAATATATTGGTTCCAACGCCTAGGTTCGAAACCAATGTGCTCGAAGAATCTGGATTTTCAATAGTTCCGCTTCCGCTAA
>CAXNNF010000031.1:0-8166 GCA_964203455.1 Bacteroidia bacterium | reverse complement strand
ATTGGATTTCAATAATGAAGTAATTGGAATTTGCGCTTTTACAAAGTTGAAAGTGATTAAAGTGCAAAATAACAGGTTAAATAATAATTTCATATTCCCAAAAAAATAGACAAACAAAAAGTTTGGATCAATGTACGAACAATAATTATATTATTCCTGAAAATTAATAAATAATGTTCAACGCAACACTAAATTAAACAACGTTCAGTTGCTCAGCATTCTGCCAAGTTCGCCAGCTTTGTTCTGCTTGCATTTCCAACATCGATTGTCCATTATGAATCATGGATT
Source organism: Bacteroidia bacterium (assembly GCA_964203455.1). Classification (GTDB taxonomy): domain Bacteria; phylum Bacteroidota; class Bacteroidia; order M30B66; family M30B66; genus CALQRR01. Next base: position 7,878 of record CAXNNF010000031.1, on the reverse strand, counting down.
TGTTGGTTTTTCCTTTTTGTAAAAATGCCGATTCTGTTGGGTTATAAATCAAATCGTACAACAAATGTTTATCACTTAGCAAATGATAAGGCAATTGAGGGAATTCATCCTCATTGGGGAATTGCCCGAGGGGAGTTGTATTGATTATCAGCGGGTGAAAATGTATTACATGCTCGTTAATATCTTCCCAACCAATTTCTTGATCACCCTCTGGATTTCTACTTACAAATAAAGTATCTACTCCCAGTTTGTATAAAACATAAGCTACCGATGAAGCACTTGCGCCTGTTCCCAAAATCAATGCGCGCTCAAACCAAGGACGCATGAGTGGTTTAATAGATTCTTTGAATCCGTATATATCGGTATTGAATCCTTTCAATCGAAAGCCTGGGATTTTTTGTCCTTCAAACGGAACTGTTTCTTCTTGCACCACAACCGTATTGACAACTTGTAATACTTCTGCAGGACCATAAATTTCGTCCAGATAGGCACAAATTTCTTGTTTGTATGGAATGGTTACATTGAACCCACGCAGATTGGGCGTTTGCATTATAAATTGCGGAAACTCATCGATGCTTGCTAATTCATACGCATCGTAACGCGCATCGATGATAGATTCTCGATCGAATTTTTTGGCAAACCAAGCAGGGGAGAATGTATGACTCAGTTTTTTGCCAATAAGTCCGTATTGACGCATCGTTTAATATTTACTTATTGAAGGATCAATCTGATCAATCCAAGCAAAAATACCACCGCTCAAATTATACACATTGGTAAATCCTTGTTGTTCTAAATAGCGTGTAATATTCGAAGAACGTGCTCCTGATTTACATTGCAAAACAACTGGAATATCTTTGCGAATAGTTGATAAATGATCGGGAATACTGCCCATGGGAATTAATTCACCTTGGATATTTGCTGCCTCGTATTCAAAATCTTCACGGACGTCAATTAACTGATGAATAACACTTTCGTCTCTCCAGTTTTTAAGTTCGCTAACAGAGATTTCTTTCATTTTATACGGTCTGTTTTAGTTTATGTAATTCTTCAGGTAAAAATTGGAAGAAGGTATCTCCACGTAGTCCCAATCGCAATGTTTCTAATGGAATAACATCATCGTGCGATATATTACCCAAGTTTACATTGGCGCCAATTAATTTGATAAACCAAGCTTGTTGTGATTTACCTGGCGCTTCCCATAAGATGCGATCAGATGGAATTTTGGATAAAATACGGTTTACCAAAACAACATGCGCGGTTCCGTTTGGACGATAAATCCCGACATTTCCACTTTCGCGTGCTTCAGCAATTACTTTCCAAGAACCCGCATCCAATTCAGCTTTCATCATCGAAATCCATTTTGCCGGCGCAATTAAAATGCCTGCTTCTTTCGATCCTACTTCAGAAAGTACGCGGTAGTCTTTTGCTAATTTCGAAATATATTCACACTTTACTTTATGATCAAGAACAATAGAGCCATCCGAAACTTCGCAGGTATCAAGACCTAAATTATCGATGTACTTCCGATAATCATCAAATTTATTTCGAACAATAAAAGCCTCGAATAATGTACCTCCAACGTAAACTCTCAAACCCGCTTCTTGATAGAGCTTAATTTTCTCTTTCACATTTCGAGCAACCAATGAAGTGCCAAATCCTAATTTGATAATATCGGCTAAATGTCCTGAGTGAGCGATGAAATCTTCGGCTTGACGAATACTCAATCCTTTATCCATCATCATGGTCACTCCCGACTCACGTGGTTGAGGGCTGCGTTCTGGTAAAAATGGTAATGTATGTGTCATTCTTTGTTACTATATCGTTCTATTATTTTTTTTATTTCTGCCTGCATACCTAAGCGGGGCAATTCTTCTAGAATCTTTACTCCTAATTGTGGATCTACAGACATGGCAATTTCAGCCAAAATACACGCTTCTTGAACATTTCCTCGATGCATCTCAATCTCAGCAGCTTGAAATGTCAATCGACCATGTCCAGGATGGTATTTAAAACTCTCTTGAATATAATTGTATGCTTCCTCTTTTCGATCAAGTTGCAACAACAAATTGGTAAAGAAAATCCATATGTCTTCGTTGTCGGGCTCAAATTCTATGACTTTCAAATAGGCCTCCTCAGCTTCTTGAAAGGATCCCATTTTTAATTGAATGTCACCCAAAATGAACCAAAATGTTCCTCGATTCGGGTCGATGTTGATTCCTTTTTTGATATGAACCAATGCTTCTGTTCGCTGATCCATAAAATCGAGCACAACACCAATTCCAACCCAAGCATCGGCAAGCATTTCATCCAATGATACCGAACGTTGATAATATTTTAGTGCTTCAGGATATTGATCGATGTTTTCGTAACATTCTCCGATGTATAAAAATGTAGCAGCATCGGGCTCCTCCAAACGGAAAATCTCTTTGTATGCTTCAATCGCATCTTCGTATTTTTCGGAGGCGGCTAAGCAATTGGCTTTGTTAAACCATGCACTTGCAAAACCATCATCAATAATGGTTGCATAATCAAATGCCTTGATTCCATTGCTATACTCTTGCTTTTTGCTGTACAAATGCCCTAGTGCATACCAAGCCACTTTTGAATAGGGATTAGTATCTATGAACTTTTTGAAAAATACAATGCCTGCTTCTAGCTTGTCAGTTACGTCAAAACAAAACGACATCTCGTAAAGTGCCGATTCATTGTCCGGATTCATTGTTAAACAGCGTTTTAGATAGCGTGCTGCTTTGCCATATTTTCCTTGATTTTGAAATTCAAATGCAATAAATAGGTAGATTTCTTCAAAGTTACGATCGATACGCAAAGCTGCTTTGTATGATTCGATTGCATCAACAGAACGACCTAGCATCGCGAAAATTCCTCCACGGGTAATGAAAACTTCGGGGTTGCCAGGTTCGACAATCTCTACTTCATTCAATAAATCCAGAGCATCATCGTACTTGCCATCTGCCGACAAAAGTTGAGATTTTCTCAAAAGGAAATAGGTTGAATCTGGATATTGCCCTGATGCAAACTTTATAGCATTTAAAGCCTTTTGATGATGGTTTTCGTGGATATAAAACTCAACGATATTCTCTAAATCATCACGCTCAAAATAGTACTGTTCGTTGAGTCGCAACATTGTTTCAAACCGTTTAACAGCGAACTCCGGATTCTCATATTCTTCTGAAAATTCATTCATACGTGTTAGGAATTTGATTCATGCAAAATTAAGAAAATATGGCTGCTATTTTCAGGAAGTTTTGAACAGAGTTTTGCAGTAAATTCTTGAGCTGAATAATATTTCAATTGCTTCATTTTCTGCAAGATTGATTTTCAATAAAACACATTATACATTCAATTATAGTGAAAATTTCAACAAGATTTTGCTTGATGTGTTTGTTAATATTTACGTTTCAATTGTCTAAACGACAAATTACGAATCACATTGCTTTCGTTGTTCAATTAAGCAACGTTTTCATTGAATTTATTCACAACTTCAATGGATGCGAATGGATGAATAAGCTAGTAATTATGGCTTTTTTAGTCAGCCTTAATTACCAAATGAATAGGTGAAAGAAATTTATTAACAAACTTCGGGAAATCCTTTAAAAGATTGGAGTTGGAGTGTTTTTTTATTGATGCGATTCTCTCAATCAGAAAAAATAAAAAGACAGAAATCAATTAAGCAACTAGAACTCAAAATAATATTGATCCAACTTTAAACGATCGTATGCAACTTTATCGAACTCGAATAATATGGCTCGTTTGTGTGGCACCCCTTTTTGTTTTTCTTCCAATTCCTTTAACAATCCTTTATTTAGTATTTTACGTCTGAAATTGCGTTTGTCGAGGGATGTTCCTAAAATGGTTTCATACACTTTCTGCAATTGTCCCAAACTAAACTTATGAGGAAGTAATTCAAAACCAATGGGTTGTAATCTCAATTTTATCTTCAAGCTTGATAGGGCTTTGTCGAAAATAAGATTATGATCGAATGCCAATTGCGGGACTTCCGAAACAGGACACCAAAATGCCTTTCGAGCAAAGGAATCGGCCGCTGGTTGGTAATCACCAATTTTCACGAGTGAGTAATAGGCAACTGTAATAACACGTGCATTGGGAACATCTCTCACTTTATTTAACCATTGAGCATCAGCCGAATTTTTAACTCGGTCAGGATCACCAAATGCATAAAATTGCTCGAGGTAAATATTCTCTAAATGAGTTAGTTCTTTTAAAATTCGTTTGGCCGATTCATCCAAATTTTCGTTGTCATCAATCAAATTTCCAGGCAATGAAAATTTCAGTGTTTGCCTATCAATACTCTCAATATTTCGCTCAATCAAAAGTACCTTTAGTTCGCCTTCATCAAATCCAAATATTACGCAGTCAACAGATACATGGGGATTTAATTGTGCATTTTGACTAGAATTAGCTGGCATATTGTTAATCGAATCAGTAAAATAATGAAGCGAAAATAGACTTTCATTTGTAAGTGTCAAAGAAACACGAAAATGATTTTGATTTAACCTTAATATCCCACATTATTTTTCATCTTGCAGTTAAGTTATACATGACAATAAGTGTTGATAATTTTTCAATCACTCAATTCAAAGTGTCATATCAACACGTATATTTGAACATTGCCAATTTTTATGACAAACATTAAAAGAATAGGGGTTTTTACATCAGGTGGAGATGCTCCAGGAATGAATGCTGCAGTGAGAGCTGTTGTGCGTGCTTGTATTTATTACAACATCACTCCAGTTGGAATTTATCGAGGATACGATGGGATGATAAGTGGCGAAATCAAAGTGCTGACGAGTCGTTCAGTTTCGAACATTATTCAACGTGGTGGTACTATCTTGAAAACTGCTCGGAGTATGGAATTTATGACTCCCGAAGGAAGAAAAAAAGCATATGACAATTTACGTGAATATGAAATTGATGCGATTGTTGCAATTGGTGGCGATGGTACTTTTCGAGGAGCTGAAGTATTTTCGAAAGAATATGGAATTCCCATCGTTGGTTTGCCCGGAACCATCGACAACGATTTGAATGGTACAGATTTTACCATTGGTTACGATACCGCAGTGAATACAGCGTGTTCAGCCATCGATAAAGTACGCGATACGGCATCTTCTCATAATCGATTATTTTTCATTGAAGTAATGGGCCGTCATTCTGGTCAAATAGCCTTACGAAGTTCCATTGGATCTGGTGCTGAAGCAACGATGATTCCTGAACAACCTCTTGATATTGATGGACTTGTAAATATGCTTGAAAAAGGTGCAGGTAAAAAATCCTCTAGTCTTGTAATTGTTGCTGAAGGCGGTGAACCCGGACGTTCAATTGGAATTGCCAAAGAAGTGAACGAACGCTTTAGCCATTACGACACCAAAGTCACCATTCTCGGACACGTTCAACGAGGTGGTTCTCCAACGGTTGCCGATCGAGTTTTGGCAAGTAGGATGGGAGTTGTAGCTGTTGAAAGTCTGTTAGCAGGTAATTCAGGAGTGATGGTAGGAATCGTTGATAATCACGTTAAATTTACACCCTTCGAACAGGCCATAAAAAACGTAAACAACTTTGAACATGAGTTGTTGCGTATTGCAGCCATTCTATCAGTTTAATTATTCATGCATAGTCCTGCACCCAACGTCTATAAATTCCCCGATTTTAATCAGATTCCACCTGAATTTAAGCCCGAAATACTTAATCAGGTAGAATATTTATGCAATGGAGAATTAGTTCCATGGCATGGTAATCTTAGCGATGTTTTCTCTCCAATTTATGAGAATACTGATGGTAAAATCAGCCCAATACGCTTAGGTTCTTATCCCGAAATGGAAGCCATCAACATGCAGCCTGTTTTGCAAGCGGCGCTCGATGCTTATAATTTGGGTAGGGGAGAATGGCCAACGCTGAAAGTGTCTGATCGTATTGCAGCAATTGAGAAATTTCTTCAGCGCATGGAAGTACATCGTTCATCCATCGTTCGTTGGCTCATGTTCGAAATTGGAAAAAATCAAAACGATTCCGAAGCCGAATTCGATCGCACAATTGAGTATATTATTGATACAATCGCTGCAGTTAAATCACTCGATCGCGATACGGCTAAAATTGAACTTCATCAAGGAATTTATGCCCAAGTTCGCCGCGGTCCTCTGGGTGTTGTGCTTTGCATGGGACCATATAATTATCCCCTCAACGAAACGTTTGCCACACTTATTCCCGCTTTAATAATGGGGAATACCGTGATTTTTCGTCCTGCTAAATTTGGCATTCTCCTTATCCATCCACTTCTGCAAGCATTTCGCGATTGCTTCCCAAAAGGTGTAATTAATGTAATTTATGGGGATGGAAAACATACCGCAGGCACATTAATGGAATCGGGAAAAATAGATGTTCTTGCTTTTATTGGATCTAGTCGTGTTGCAAACATCCTCAAAAAACAACATCCACATTCAAACCGATTGCGCTCTGTGCTTGGTCTCGATGCTAAAAATCCTGCGATTATTTTACCCGATGCCGACCTCACAATTGCAGTAAACGAATGTGTAAATGGTGCACTTGGTTTTAATGGTCAGCGGTGTACGGCCCTCAAAATGATTTTTGTACATCGAAGTCTCATTGATGAATTTCTCAAACAATTCTGCGCCAAAGTAGATGTATTAAAACTTGGAATGCCTTGGGAAAAAGATGCGTATATAACACCTCTTCCCGAACCGACTAAACCACAATTCTTGCAAGATTTAGTAGATGATGCTATCAATCTGGGTGCGAAAATTCAAAATTCGTATGGTGGTCAAAGTCACCTAAGTTTTTACTTCCCAACGGTTTTATACCCTGTTGCCAAAGGAATGCGCATTTATGAAGAAGAACAGTTTGGTCCTGTTGTTCCAATCATTGCGTTCGATTCAATTGATGAGCCCGTCGACTACATCGTGCAAAGCAAATACGGTCAACAAGTGAGTATTTTCAGCAAAAATGCCGATCAAATAGCATCTTTAGTCGACCCATTAATCAATCAAGTTTGTCGCATCAATATCAATACGAAATGCCAGCGTGGCCCCGATGTCTTTCCGTTCAATGGACGAAAAGATTCGGCCGAAGGCACATTAAGTGTTCACGATGCATTGCGTGTTTTTTCGATACGAACCATGGTTGCAACCCGCGACAATAATGAAAATCGAGCTTTGTTTACTGAAATACTTCAAGGCCGAAAATCTAACTTTCTTTCAACCGATTATTTACTTTAATTTTATCTGACATGTTATTAATTGCCGATAGCGGATCGACCAAATGCGACTGGATGCTTCTCAAAGAAAATGAGGAAGCGCAGAGTTTTAGCACCATGGGATTCAATCCATATTTTCATAACGAAGCGATAATCTCAAATGCGATTCGTCAAAATACAGAACTTTGCGTTTTTGCACCTCAAGTTACCATGCTGTTTCTATACAGCGCAGGATGTTCGAGCAAAGAACTAAAGCTAGTGGTTGAACATGCATTACGCTCTGTTTTTGTGAATGCCAATATATATGTTGATCACGATTTAGTAGGTGCTGCATTTGCAACTTGGGACGAAAATCCCGCCATTACAGGTATACTAGGAACTGGTTCAAATTCTTGCTATTTCGATGGTGATATTCTCAAGCAAGCCAATACTGGTCTCGGTTTAGGATATATTTTGGGAGATGAAGGAAGCGGTTCGTATTATGGAAAACTGCTATGTAAAAAATTCCTTTCGAATAGTTTACCTGAAGAAATTCATAGCGTCCTCTTGAATGATTTCAAACTTACTCGCGATGTGATTGTGGAAAATGTGTACATGAAACCACATGCCAATGTCTACCTAGCTTCGTTCAT
>CAXNNF010000030.1:0-8258 GCA_964203455.1 Bacteroidia bacterium | reverse complement strand
CCAAGTATTCACAGGCAGAATATCCGAAATCAACCAAGGATTATTTTCAGTTAGGTTTTTGTATGTGATGCGTTTTAGTCGACTGTCTGTTCCTGCATTTAAGATGATGATGTTTTCATACAGATGCAAATCGAAATCGACTTCAGGAATAAACTTAAAACCATAAGAAGTATCGTAAGTTGCATATATATTAATTGCAGCTTTCAATCGCCATTTGGATTGAGAGAAGGTAATTTGAGGACGCAGATTAAATATGGTCATGTTGTTTGACCAATCCGCGTTTTGATTTTTGTAAATATCCAATCCCCCTTTCACATTGAAGTCGTATGTTTTGAAATAAAAGGAAACATCACCGGCAACTTTAAACGCATTTTCCTGCGCCTTAAACTTGTCGGAATAATTGTAAAAATTCAAATCTACTTTGTACTTCGTTGCGTTACTATCCACCGGATAATTATCGCTAAACGAAGCATTGATATTCACTAATTGATATCGTTGTTTGATACTATCACGTTCGAGCTTGTAGGCCCAGTATGGGTTTGTTAGTGAATCTGGACTATAGGCAATGTTCTTATCAAAACCATAATAATGAACCACATTTCTGCGGTAATCAATTCCACCAGAAAGCGTTGTTTTCTTGATAAACGATTTCCCAAAAAGATTGAGTTCGTTATTGCTATATCCCGAGTACCCAACATTGTCTATTTGACCGGATGATGAAAGATGCTTGTAATGCACACCTGCAGAAGATTTTTTAGATCGAATACTATTATAAAACACTTCGGAATATGGGGTCATATACGAACCAAAACCGCCTTTTACATAACCGCGATATAATTTCGTAAGTGGTTCTCCTTTGACATTGGCCGCTTTGATGGGATCGACTTCATAAACTGTTGTTACACGTCTACTATTGAGTTCGTAGTTTATTGGAAACCGAGAAACTGTTGTATCCGAAATGGAAGGCTGCTCATTTATTTTCTGAGCTTGAACCAATTTGGGAGTATAACCGCCCGTAACAACGACATCATTGTTTTTTCCAGGTTGAGCAAATAATGCCAACGGACATATCAATAGGATAATCTGCAGAAACTTATTCATTGCCTTCTCCTTTCTTAGGTTCACTTTCTTCAATTACGGGTTCTTGTTTTTCTTCAAACAAGCCATCGTCTTTCTGATTATTTTGAAATTCAATTTCTTGATCCGGTTGAGGATTCATTTTATTTTCCGGACTCTCATTACTATTTATTTCATCCAACTTACGTTGCGCTAGATCTTTCAACTCCTTTCCTTCGTGATTGTCGATAACGCTTTGCAAAGTATTCTTCGCTTGAAAAACATTACCTAGTTTCAAGTAATTATCTGCCAATAGAATAAAACCCTTGGCCAACCAATCATCATACGATGGCATTTCATCAACCAAATCATAGATGGCTTTTTCGCAACGTTTGTATTCACCTTTATTGAAATAAATCTTGGCAATCGAATACCTCGACTCGGCTCCTATCTCGCTATTAATCTTCCGGAGTTTTTGAAAAATCTCCATGGCCAGATCATCTTTTCCACCAATCAAAGCAGCACGTGCAAGAATCAAGTTTGCTTCGTTTTTTAAATCGTCTTGCACCTTTTCAGTTTCCAACACTTTGGCTGCATATTCTTCCGCTTCAGCTGTATTTCCAAACTTAGAACTTAAACGCATGATATTACTAAGTGCTTGAATTAGCTGTTCCGCATCTTTCGCCATCCCTTCCAATTCTTTGAAATGGGCAATTGCTTTAGGATACTCTTCTTTTTGTCGTTCGTAAATTCCTAAAACCAAATGCGCCTCAGCAGTATATTTATTCTTAGGTCGAAGTAATATCTTCTCGTATGTCTGAGCTGCATCATCAACCTTCCGTGCTTTCATTTCGCAATCGGCCTTGTATCCTAATGCCTGCAAGGAGAATAATCCATCCGGAAAATCACGTAAATACGAACTCATCTGACCCATCGCCAAATCACAATCGCCTTTTAAATACGATTTCTCTGCTGCTTCCCAGGCCGTTGAATCGAACTCAGTGCGCGACATCGTTTCAAGTCCACGTTCTTGAGCTAATTGCTGATATTCAGAAACTGATCCTTTCTCCACATAAATTTTCTTGATACCCATTTGCGCCTCTTTGGCTTCTTCCGTTCCAGGATACAAATCGAGCACTTCTTTATAAATCTTCAATGCCTCATCATCGCGATGTTGGTTATAACGAATGAGTCCCATTTGAACTTTTGCGTTGGGAGCCAAAGGACTACTCGCATGATTTAAAAGAATTCCTTCATACATCGCATAGGCTTCGTCGTTGCGACCTAAGAGTAAATAGCTGTTTGATATTTCGGATTTTGCATCATCGGCATAGCGCGAATTACTGTGCTCGTTTATGAGTTTCTGTAAAGCAAGAACTTGAGCTTCCAGTTTTCCTTGAACATACAAAGCCATCCCTTTTTGGAACAAGGCATAATCAACTTCAGCAGTTCCAATTGCAAGTGCTTTGTCGTAATACTCCACCGAGCCAGCGTAATTCTTATTCATGAAAAAGCAGTCACCAATGCGAAGGAATGCATCGTTATACAATTTTGCATCTGACACAGGTTGAACAGCTACAAACTTTCTAAACCAAGTAATTGCAGCGGTATAATTGCGCTGTTTGTAATACGAATACCCGAGATTGTAATTGGCGCGGTTAAAGAGTTTAAGATTGAAAGCACTCAAACTATAAATAAATGCCTCGTATCCTTTTGTAGACTCTGCATAATCGCCTTTGCGGTAATGAGCATCGGCTTTCCAATAATTGGCATTGGCGGCCATTTCTTTGTTTACAGGATACTTTAAGGATAAATCGAAGTGCTTGATTGCATCAGGATAATCTTTATCGTTCAATAATTCCAAACCTCTGAAAAAAGCAACTCGCTGATATGCAGATTTCAAAGGCTCTGAAATTCGCTTTATGCGTTCGATCGATTGCAATGCTGTTCGGTAATTGTGTGTTGTTGCATATATGTTTACCAAAAAGGAATACGCATCGTCCATGCGCGTGCTGTTTGGATAAGCATTGATATAATCTTGCAGCGCTTTAACAGCTTCATCGTATGGATCATTCCCCAATTCGTAAGCAAGTTTCGCATAATCGAAAAGTGCTTGCTCCTTAATTAGTGTATCGAAATCGGTTTTGGAAGATTGTTGCCATGCACTGCGAGCGAATTTTTTATTGCCTAATTGCAATTGACACCAACCAAGGTGATACCAAGCATTTTGCCCGAGTGCATCTTGATCGCCAACTGCTAATTGAAATGCAGGAATGGCTTTTTCAAAATCGTTCACTTTGAAATAACAAAACCCAATTTGGTATTCATCTTCGCGCGTTCGGGTTATGCTTGCTTTTTCGCGGTAGGTTTCAAAATAAGGAATTGCTTCGCGATAACGATTGGTATTATAATAGGATTCTCCAATAAGGCGAGCTATTTCTGGGCCTCGTTTGCTTTGGGTAGAATCGAGAACGGGTTGAGCATATTGAATTACCTTATCAAATCGTTTCTGAAGATAATAGATTTGAGAAATGTAAAAAGGAACAATTGCACCAAAAACTTCATCGTCTTTCAGCTTTAAAAAATCTTCTAATGCCGCTTCGTAATTGCTGTTTTGATATTGAATGTGTGCGTAATAATAAGCAGCGGTTGTTCCGTACGATGATTCATTTCCTTTGATGACAGCAAATTCTTTCAATGCTTGATCGTAATGATCGACTTTAAAATGCGTGTATCCACTTTTGAAATGGAACTCTTCTTTTTCATCATCCGAAAGCAATTCTGGATCAACCTGACGGAACCATGCATCTGCCTTTTTATATTTTTTATCACGGAAGAAAAATTTACCCAATTGAAACCATGCTTGTTTAACGAGAGGACTTTCGGGATGTCTATAAATAAATTGAGTTAGTAAAACTTCCGCATCAGGATTGAATAATTCGACCGCACAAATGGCTGAATAATATTCTGCATGTTTGCGAATTTCTGCATGAGGATCTGGATAAACTTCCGCTATCTTGTTGAAATATTGTTGGGCTGCACCAAACTTCTCTTTATCGAAAAGTTCGAGTCCTTGCCGAAGGTCTTTGTCTTTATCGCGCAATAATGACGATTGTTGTGACAATAACCAGGTCGGTAAAAGCAAAAGCAGAAAAGCTATGATTTGTCGCATGAATACACTTCTTCAGGATGTAAAAGTAGACCGATGCGTTGCGGATTAAGGTTCGTTTAAATTGAACTTATGAACGTAGAGATGTTGATTGGAATTGTGTAGAAACAAAAATCTTTCAAAATTCGAATTACTGCGCTTTTGATTTTCTATTTGCACGAATAAAAGTGGTGATAACAGGTATTGCCGTTATCAAAATCAACAAAATTATTATGTAACCCAAATACTTTTCAGCATCAGGCCAAACCGTTCCCAAATAAAATCCGAGTGTTAAAAGAGAACCAACCCAAGCTGCAGCACCCAATATATTAGCGAACATAAACTTCGCAAATGACATTTTTATAAAACCAGCAACGATGGGAGCGAATGTTCGAATTACTGGTAAAAAGCGACCAATAATTAACGTTCTTGAACCATATCGGGCATAAAATTCTTCGGCAGTTCGCAAATGACTTTTTCGGAAGAAGAAGGTATCTTTTCTTGTATGGAGCCGATCACCTGTTTTGTATCCAAAATAATATCCGAAAGTGCTTCCTAATACTGCAGTTAAAAAAACTAAAGAAATGACCAATTCAAAGGGATGATTGAGCACGCCCGTGGCACATAAAAGTCCCGCTGTAAACATCAAAGAATCACCTGGAAGGAAAAATCCAAAAAACAATCCATTTTCAATAAATACAACAGCAAGCAGGAATATTAAACCTCCATACTCGATGATGTTTTTAGGTTGAAAAAATGTGAGGAATTGTTGGATAATTTCCAGCATCTCGTTTTAAAATAATACTTGATGTAAATGTACGATTCAGTTCGATGCGGGGATTGTGAATATTTCGGAATTCCAATATTCACCTCGATCTTTTACACCAAAAGCATGAAGCTTTACTTTGCCCGATTCATAGAGACAAATGCGAAAAAATCCCCGTTGGTTATCGTCCATGAAACGTGCTTGATAGCGATAACGATTAAGTAAAGATTGTTTGGATCCCGAACCACTTATAATGCAACGTATGTTATTGATATCGAAATATTCCATGGCATGTTCATGTCCAGAAACATATATAACATGTGGGTATTTTCGTAAGATTTCCACTATGCTTTTGCGATACCTTTTGTACCGTGGTTGTGGCAAATCCTGACTAAAATATCGGTTCAATCCAAGCAAACCGAATAGTTGAAACGGTGTAAAATTCACAATCGAACGCATGGGTTCGTTCACATGCACATGTTTTCCGTTGCTATATAACGGATGATGAGCAGCAACAATGCTTATATGTCCATTTCGGTTCGACTCAGCCAACATGCTATCTAATTTCAACAATGCTGCTTTTCGGGTTTGCTTCCGATTCATATTCGGCAATTTCTCAACAGCATTAAACAAATTCGACTGCAACCACCATTGAGAATCCAATGCAATCAAATCGATTTGCTCATTCAGAGAAATTTGCGTTGGTCCTGGAAGTCCAGGTGGTGTTGAAAAAACTCCGGCATCCTTATTCTTTACTATCGAATTTTCTTTAAACCAAGAATTCGCAAAATCGGCCTGCAATTGAATGGCTTTTTTGCCCGAACGTTTGCCATTGCTCCAATCGTGATTTCCTGGAATAATAGAAACATTTCCGCGATAAGCAAGAAGCAATTCGTATTGTGATGCTAATTTCCTTTTAGCGATGGCATTTTTTTTTGCCGATTGATTGGGATTTAAACCTTGCGGATAGCAGTTGTCTCCAAGAAATACAACCGAACTTGCTGTGTCATTAAAAGTTTCGAAAGCAAGTAATTGCAAAGCATCTGAGGGAATTGTATCATTTCCGGTATCTCCAATAAGATAAAGAGAATGAAGGATCCGGTCTTGTCCTTGCATTTCAATTACAAATGAAAATAAGAAAAGCAGTATGGGTAAAATCTGTTTCACATCACAAAGGTATTGGAAGATTTGGAACTCTTTAAAATTAGATGTCAAAGGTTGACGTGATTGAGTATTTTTACCCACAGTTAACCCATGTTTAAACGCGAATTTCTTTTACGCATTCTATTTATTCTAAACCTCATCGCGGTTGCTGGATTGGGGACTTCTTACCTCGCATTATTCTTGAGTCCTGAGCACTTTTGGATGTTTGCTTTTATGGGTCTTGCGTATCCGATTTTACTCATCTTCAATAGTATTTTTGTCTGTTTTTGGATATTCGTCCGTTGGAAAAGAGCCCTATTTTCCGGCATTATCATACTCATTGGTCTATCTAAAATTAACGATTTATACCAATGGAGAAGCAAGGTGGATGAATCTTCCATTGAATATACTCAAGTAGAAGATTCGACATTCAAAGTGCTTTCCTATAATGTGCGATTGTTCGATTTATACAATTGGACCGAAAACAAACAGACGCGCAACAACATCATGGATTTAATTCAAGATGCTAAAGCAGATATCCTTTGTTTGCAAGAGTTTTTTTATGAAGACACCGGGGTTTTTAATACTCTCGATACGTTGAAGCAGATTCAACGTGCAAAATATGTTCACATTGAACATTCGGCTCATGTAAAAAATGTAAACCATTGGGGAATTGCCACATTTTCGAGCTATCCAATTGTTGGCAAGGGCTTAATCGTATTTCGCGATAGCAGTGATAATATCTCCATGTTTACTGATGTGAAAATTTTGGAAGATACAGTTCGTATTTACAACCTGCATTTAGAATCGATTCGATTCCGAAGAGAAGATTATAAAGTGCTCCAAAACATTACCGGTGTTGAAGACGATACGAATTTAGATGGGCCGCAGAAAATAATTTCACGTATGCGCAGGGCATTTATTCGAAGAGCTCGACAAACCGACATCATTCGCAAACATATTGAAAATAGTCCTTTCCCTATAATTATTACCGGCGATTTCAATGATACGCCAAACTCTTATGCATATCATCAAATATCGAAAGGATTGAAAGACGCCTTCCGAACATCAGGATCAGGATTAGGCACAACCTATATTGGAAAAATTCCCTTTCTGCGTATCGATTATATCTTGTACAATCCAGAAGCTTTTGAATCCTTATTCTTCAAAGTGATACGAGAGAAGTATTCTGACCACTATCCGGTTTTAAGCAAATTAAAACTAAAACCCAAGTTGTAAATTAAAATAGAAATCGGAACAGCATAAACAATCCACCCGAAAGTAACATCGTAACAGGAAGTGTTAGCAACCATGCAATGGCAATGTTTCGGATTGTTCCGCCTTGGAGATTTTTAATTCCATTATTTGCAACCATACTGCCGGCAACACCAGAGGACAAAACCTGTGTGGTACTTACAGGTGAACCAAAATAACTCGCAACTCCAATTGTTAATGCAGAAAGAATTCCCGCACTTGCTCCTTGAGCATAAGTTAAATTCTCCTTCCCAATTTTTTCTCCGATGGTTACAACAATGCGTTTCCATCCAATCATTGTCCCTAAACCTAATGAAAGCGAAATGATTAATATCACCCAATTGGGGGCATATTCAGTAAATGTTTTCATCTCTTTTACAGATGAATCTAATTTTTTAAAATCCTCATTCGATAATGAATTAAGTGCCCCGGATGCCTTTAATTTTTTTATGTTTGAGCCAATAAAAATGATATCCTTTCTTAAACTAAGATGTTCCTTTTCAGGTATCAATTTTTCAGTTCTATTGCGATCGAAAACCTGACGAATATCAAAAAGCTCCGCTTTAATCTGCTCAGTAATAGCACGATCAATTGGACTCATTTTCGAATTGTCTAACTGAATAACTTTATCCATTGCAATTTGAGTAGATGCTTCCATCTGATACAAATCGCGATTGCTATCCATGGCAAACTTCATCGGAGCAATACTAATCAGAATGAGCATAATTAACCCAACTCCTTTTTGTCCATCGTTAGAGCCATGGGTAAAACTTAAACCAGCACAGCTCGCAATTAATAAAGCACGAATCCAAAATTTTGGAGGTTTATTTCCTGTAGGAGCTTTGAAAATATCGGGATCTTTTACAAATTTCCTTAACAATGTCATGCTAA
>CAXNNF010000029.1:0-8321 GCA_964203455.1 Bacteroidia bacterium | reverse complement strand
TTTAAATTTCTTGTTTGATGGTTTTATATTCCTAATTTACTTAAAATAGTTTTAGGTATTGAATTCTTGTTTACCAAAACACAGGTTGTTTTCGCTCTTAGGTAGGAAGCCGAACAATAGAAATAACCTCCACAATCGTTGTTATCTGTACCCCATGAATTTTTCACGATGTAGTATTTAGTTCCATTTTGATCTTTTGCCATTCCAACGATGTGCATTCCATGATCGTCTTGTGTGCTCAAATCATCAAAACCTTGTTGACGAATTTCTTGGGTAATGACTTTTTGAGTTACCGGTTTTTTAAACGCGGCATCTTTCTGTTCTTTGGTTACATTGCTCCAATCTTCATCAGGAATAATAGCTAGTCCATTACGATGTGAGAAACCTGGCTCGCTAACGTCCGATGCCCAAGCTACGGTATAGCCGTTGTTTAACGCGTTGTCTACAATTTGTTCCATTTCATCCAATTGAACATTATACACCATATTCCAAGCCCAGTTGTCGGGAACTTCTAAAACAAATGGTTTGTAAAACGGATGATGTGTGAAAGAACTGATTTCAACATAGTCATCGGCATTTATTCCAAGTGAAGTAGCATAGGCTTTAGGTGTCATCTTCTTCCCTTCAACAATCGATTCCGAAGGAAGTGTACCCAAGTATGCATCCAAAACCCCATTTAGTGCTTTTTTCCAACCTGGATTCATTTTCCCGTCTTTCAATTTCAACATGGTATTGAGCATGCCAGTCATTACTTCTTCCATTTCGCTGTGCTGATGTTCATCTTGTCCATAAGCAAAACCCGTATACCAAGCGTCTGGCATTAATCCGTATTCTCGAATTACATTGAATGCATCGTGAAATGCGCCCCCCTGACTGAAATTAGTTTTTCCCATCATTCGCACATATTTATCGGCCTTCATTTCATAGGCTTTTCGGGCAATAAACATTTCCGACAAGTTCACTTTCCCTTTCCCCATGCGTTCTATTTCAGATTCCAAAAACGAAAGTGAAGAGAAACTCCAACATGTTCCAGTATTCCCTTGATTCTTAACTTCAGTATTTCCAATTTCTTTTAAAACAGTAAACTGATATTCAGAATCTTTTTTGTTGGTTCTAACTTGAGCATTCAATCCTTGACAAATTAGAATTGTGAAAATTGATGCGTACAATGCGATTTTTTTCATGCTGATTTAAGTTGAGAATTATAAAGGGGGAAGTTAAAAGGGGAAAGTTTGATAATTTAAAGTTATAAAGTTTAAAATAGGAAAGTAGAAGTTTTTATTTATTGTTGAATGCGGTCATGGTGTGAGATAATCCAATAGTAGCGAAACTTCGAATTAGATCGGTACATTTTTCGATTCTTTCGGGTAGTTTTTGTGATTCTTCTTTATCCCATTGGTCAAGTACATAATTAACTTGGCTCCCTTTATTGAATTCACTTCCTATTCCAAAACGCAAACGTGCATAATCGCTTCGGTTTGTAATAAGCTGAACGTTCTTTAATCCGTTATGTCCTCCATCAGACCCTTTTCCTCGAAGACGGATTGTCCCAAAAGGCAGTGCCAAGTCGTCGGTAATAATAAGTAGATTTTCGAATGGGATTTTTTCTTGCTGCAGCCAGTATTGAACCGCTTTACCACTAAGATTCATAAATGTATTGGGCTTGAGCAAGAATAACGTTCGTCCCTTGAATTTATATTGAGCTAATGAGCCATGGCGGACTTGCTCGGAATTAATTCCTTCTTTTTGAGCAAGAAAATCAAGCACGCTAAATCCGATATTGTGTCGGGTGTTTTCGTATTCGGAGCCAGGATTTCCGAGACCGGTAATAAGGTATTTCATGAAATATCAAAATTGCTAATCATTTTAATCGAATTAAAATTTGAAGTTAATAATACAAATTAATATGAAGGATAATAGAATTACAAGAAATGCTATTTAATGATATTGAAATAATGTCGATTACTGCTTATAATCGAATTTTGCAATCGAAAATTGCAACAAACGTTTTGCCATATCTTGGTTCAATACTTTACACATAGCATTATATAATTCGGGGAGATGTTCTTTAAATTGAATTGGGGCTTCAAAGAAATGTTCAACACAAACTGCCCAAAATTCATGGATATTCGATTTGGCATAATCCCTCAAAAATTGTGGCCCTTCATTAATTTTCATAGAATCTAAAACGGGTTTTGCTACCGTTAACCAATTCGAATATAAACTACTTGTTTTATTGTAATGAAAATAATCTAGAAAAAGTGCATGCGCCATTTCATGCAAGCCGAGGTTTAACTTGTCGGTTGGTTCGGAATACCCTTGCTGATAATCTGGCCACGATATTAACACAACTCCCGTTTTAAAAATGGTAAGTCCTTTTAAATCGTGTTGGATTATTTCTGAATAAAAGCGTTTTGGAAAAAGTACAACACGATCGAATTTTGGAAATATAAATTCAGGAAGTCCTAATGAAATTTGAGTCATTGTGGCTGCTACAAGAAGCATCATTTCTTTACTTACCTCAAATCCATTGCGGCCTTTGAACCATTTGGATTTTAGAAGCACACTCAGTTTTTTTCTGAATTGCAATCTATCCGAATCTGATAATACATGATAAAAGGCAAAATTCTTCAGCATCAGTTCGTCCAATTCAAAATCATTTGGAATTGGATTATACTGTATAAATCCAAGATATTTCCCTTTGAAAAAAGACCTAATGGAAATTCTTTTCTCCTTAATCCTATAAAGAACCAAGAAAAAGATTGAGGAAAGAATTAGCAGAAATAGAAGCTCCATTTCTGAAAATCGAATTATGCTGCAACAGCCTGATTAATTTGCGAAGGATTTTCTTCCTGACCAAACTTTCGCATGGTACGAACGTGACTACCAATGGCAGTCAACATACTTGGAATGTTGTGATAAGGAACACCAAATTGCTTACTTACACGCTCTACAATTGGACTTAACGCCGGATAGTGAACATGACTAACTTTTGGAAAAAGGTGATGTTCGATTTGAAAATTCAATCCACCAACATACCAATTTACAATTTTATTTTTAGTAGCAAAGTTTGCGGTTGTACGCATTTGATGTACAGCCCATGAATCTTCAATAGTCATGCGCACATCAGGTTCAATAGTGGCATCGGTAAATTCGGTTAGTTCGATTACATGCGCCAATTGAAAAACAAGCGAAAGTGTTATACCTGTGACAACGCTCATAAACATAAAGCCAATAATGAACTTGCTAAATCCAAGGACAAAAATGGGTATTGCGAAGTAAAAAATTACATACATTGTCTTAGAAAACCAAAAAATAACATGCTCTTGCATGGGAATATTATTGATTGGTGTTTTATGAATACTGCGTTTAAAATACTTTTCGAAATCGGTATAAAGCGCCCAAAGAATATGTGAAATGCCATAAAAGAAGAACATGTAATAATGCTGATACTTGTGAATCGGCTTGTATGCTTGGGAATAACAATGTCTTAATACGGGTGATTTAGCAATATCATCATCGAGTCCATCAATATTGGTGTAGGTATGATGAACGATATTATGTTTGATTTTCCAAATAAATGCATTGGCTCCGAGCGCGTTCATGGTGAGACCCATGATGTAATTAATGCGTTTACTTTCAGAATAACTACCATGGTTTGCATCATGCATCACATTAAATCCAATCGAAGCGATGCACAAACCAAGAATGCCACAAATAAAAAGCGATAAAACAGCAGGCATTGCAATCGTTAACAAAGAAATGTAGCAAGCAAGCGCTAGAGGAATAAGAACGAATGATTTTAGATACAATCTCCAATCGCCCGTTTGTTTAATATTTTGAGTGGCGAAATACTGCTTCACTTCTGCGTTAAGTGTTTCGGAGAAGGAATTGTTCTTATTATTGAAAACTACTTTTTTCAAATGACTAGATTTTGATGGTTAGACGCAATGTGCATTTATAAAACAAATGTAATTCAATCGAACACGCCAAACCCACAAAAGGTTCATTTTCTCGAAAATACTCTTTATGAAGACGTTCACATGTAAATAGACTAAAGTAAAAATTCGCTTTTTCTCTATGTTTGTATTTTAATTGATACGGCTAAACATGGAAATTTCAGACAACATCCTTTCCCAAATAAAACTCTTGCAAGAGAAATATAGCGCCATTGGGCAAGACTTAAGTTCGTATCTCGATGGATTACTTCATGCCGACTTCCTTACATATTGGGATTATATTCACTTAGATACGTTGTTGAGTTTGCAAACCCCGCGAACTAGCTTTCCGGATGAAGCGATTTTCATCATGTACCATCAGATTACCGAGCTGTATTTTAAGTTAAGTCTGCATGAACTTAAACAAATTGCGGCTCAAGAAAATCCAGATTTAGCATTCACAACCAAACGCATTCAACGGGTGAATCGCTACTTTATGAATCTAACACATTCGTTCGAAGTCATGGTTGATGGAATGGAACGTGAGCAGTTTCTTCAGTTCCGCATGTCGCTTTTACCTGCTTCTGGATTTCAAAGTGCCCAATATCGTATGATTGAAATTTTTGCAACTGATTTCATCAATTTAGTAGATAAAGACCATCGGGCGAAATTTCAAGAAGGAGAACATTCCATTGAAGAAATGTTTAAGTTTATTTACTGGCAAGCTGGAGCGACAGAACTAGCCACAGGCAAGAAAACCCTCACACTCGATCAATTTGAAGAAAAATATTCCAGGCAATTAATTGATCTTGCCGAAAGCAATGTGAAAGGAAATCTATTGATGATTTTTCTAAAGTTAGAAGCTTCAGGAGCCGATTTGGGAGAATTAAAAGCAGCCTTGCGTGGACTCGATGTATTGGTAAATGTAAACTGGCCGCTTTCACATTACAAAAGTGCCGTGCGTTATTTGCATAAAGATCCTGAAGATATTAAAGCAACAGGCGGTACTAACTGGCAGAAATATTTACCTCCGCGTTTCCAGAAGAGAATCTTCTACCCCACTCTTTGGACATATCAAGAAAAGGCAGATTGGGGGAAAGCATGGGTGGATGATGTTTTAGGAGGGAAATAATTTGCCTCCTCATTTATAGATAGTTAAATAGTTTGAGCATTGAATTGTTATTTTCCAACACTAATATGTAAGTTGGGAAGTTCTACTTGAAATTTAATTTTTGCTTTAAGTGCAGTAAAAACTCTAATTAGGGTGTCCATTGTAACATTGCTTGCATTGTTCTCTAGTCGTGAAATTTGTGCTTTTTGAACACCGATTAGTTTTCCTAATTCTTCTTGAGTCAAATTTCGCTCTTGTCGTGTTTGCTTAATGGCTTTCCCGATCAAGTCCATTTGAAGTTCATATTCAAATATGTCTCTATCAGGCGTTCCAATTTTACCAATTAGTTTATCTTGGATTTGATCTAATGTGTAAGCTTTCATTTTTTCTTGTTTTTAAATTGTTTGTCCTCAAAATAAATTGCCCGAATGTCAATCGCTTTTTGAATTTCATTGTCTGGAACTTTACTTCTTTTTTTGATAAATCCATGTGTAGAAACAGCCAAGGTATCCGTTGCTGAAGTCTTATCCCAAAAAGCGAGTAACCGATATTGAAGTCCTTGATATAATGTTCTAAACTCCCAAATGTCGTCTGAGAGTTTCTTGAAAAGTTCTGGGTCAATTTCAACTTGAGATTTACGAATATTGTTACAATATCTTCTAGTAATGCTTACGTTCCAAACTGCTCAAAAATTCAAATGCTTCATTTAAGAAAAGGATATCAAAATGCTTATCCATTCTTTATTAATTCAATGATTCAAAGATATAAATAGTTTCATTAAAACGAAACTATTTATATCTGTATATTTTATTATTATGAACCTATAGCAACAAACGTTTTATAAACAACTTATAAGTTTGTGATTGACGAACAGAATGCTCTAAAAGAGAAGATTGTTACTTTAATTTAAATTGCTTCAATTTGGACATTACCTGAATTTAACACGCGCACCAATCTATTTAGTGTATTTGAAATATTTGCATTGTAAACACAACTCTTAAAAAAAACTTGAAATCAAATCAAAAATTGGCACGATGGAAATCACCAATTTATTGATTGCTCAGAATGAAAAAGATCAAGCAATAATAAGCTATGTGAGCACCTTGCGAGATTTTTGGGTTACTTGGTATCAACTTGGAAGAACCACACTTTTTGATTTTGAAAAAATAGTACGCTTTTACAGACTGAAAATTAACCTTAATACATCGCTTTAAATAATTATAGAATTACCCAATATTTTCTCTGTATAAGTTACAAATCAAATCGTTGGAAGAATTAATCAATTTTCGGAAAATTCTAAACCCAATTGGGGAAATGAATGTTTCACTGATATTTGCGCATTAACCTTTGAAACAAGCATATTTATCTTGATCTACTAGTTTTAAAAATTCATTAAGCTGCAATACATTTGGTTGTGGGTCGTAAGCATGCCATTTATTGTCAGCACGTTTCCAAAATACCTTCCAAATATTTTTTTGTTTAACATAAGTTGCTTTTGCATAGCCACTAGTAAAAATTTCTTCAGGATTATTCCAACGAGGACGAACTTCATTTAAAATTATAGATTGCCCGATGATTTCATAAGCAATGTCTAATCGATTTCTTATTTCCGGTTTCGGTCTAACTTTACTTATGTAATTTTCCATTGTCTCAATAATTTCGAGAGAAAATAGTATGTCAAGAGTCATAATTCCAGTTGCTTTGCAAGTTGAAAGTAAAGTTTCGCCCAACTTTTCGCGGCTTAGCCGAAGTTTGGGATTGGTGAACGAGATCTTTTACTTAACTATAATGTTACAAAGAAATCGAAAGCTTTCCATTTGGCAAAATGCCCAAATTTTGGCTAGCTGCTGTTATCCTCTTGGTGAATTTTCTTGGAACTCCTTCCCCTTTCCTGCTTTTATAGGCGCAGATTAATTTTTCAAAAACATGAACGGCATTGTCGAGTTGTTTGAGACAACAGTTAAAATATACAGTCCGCGGCTTAAGGATGAAACATCCACAGCTGCATCGACGGCAAATTGTTCCTGAACCAGTTGTCCCGCCGGTGTATAAATACGAATCAAAGGATTTTTTTCAGCTACTTGCGGAGCAACAATCCAAATTTTTGAATTGCAGGGGTTGGGAAAAATTAGGGGGCCCGATTCTGCAGCTAAATCAAGTGTGTTGAGACAGACCTCAACCTGAACCAGGAGCGAATCTGTACCAGAGCATCCCAGCGTATCGATTACGGTGAGTACAATTTGGTTTGATCCAACCGGCAATGATCCCGAAGTCACTTCGATGAATTGCTGCGTATCTCCGGTACTCCATGTGTAGATAAAATTACCAACAGGTCCCGAAATTACCACATCCTCATTTTCACACAGAAACAAATCATCACCCAAGTCCAAGGCTGGAGTCCCGTTTACCTGAATTTCGGCTGAATCAGAAACCGTGCATCCGTTCAATAATGCTGAATAAGTATAAACATACACACCCTCAATTTCCGGGGCATTCAATGATAAAACGGATCCCGAGAGACCGGTTTCCCATTGTACATTACTCAGGTTAGAATCGGCTTGGAGCAAGAACGTGGACCCCGTGCAAATAGCCGCTGGTGCAAAAACAGGAGTGAAATCTGAAGGAGATGTGAAAAAAGAATACCGTTGAACACTATCACAACCTTCGCTTGTAGTGCCATTAATGGTGAGTGTATCGCCGGAGGTATAGTAATTACCGTTGAGCAGCAAACTATCGCCCTGACAAAGAAATTCGTTATTAAAAGTGTAGTTTGCGCGGCATAAGGCATAACTTCCGAGAAACATAAACGAACCCGAGCCCGGGCTGCTGAATGAATTATCAGCGTTCGGATTAAAATCGAGGTCTACGATATCTGAATACTTTCCGGCAATTAGTAACTCATTGTCGTTTCTGTATTCAAGACAATAGGTCCGCGTTGCACCGCTGCCCTCAAAGGCATAACTGTAGCGATAATTACCCAACGAATCATATTGAGCGACGAAACTGGAATTGGATGCGTTTTGTGGTGTGCCGTAAAAAAGGGGAGATGGATCAAAATCGCACTGTGGTGCAATTCCTGCTATCCAGAAATTGTCGGTATGGGCTTCAAAGCGAATGGCCGAACTTGCATCGCTAGCGGTCCCGGCCCCACCAATTTTAAAACCTGTAATTAAATGAAGCGAAGTATCGTACATGGCAACTAAAATATCCTGCGAAAAACCAGATCCAAAAACTTTGAATGAATTTCCAAGCGGATTAATTTCAAGACTGTC